>CAKZSF010000121.1 GCA_937920575.1 uncultured Sphingomonadaceae bacterium
AAAGAACATATGTTCGGTGCGACACAGCCCAATGCCTTCTGCGCCAAACTGTCGCGCCATCCGGCAATCATCCGGCGTTTCAGCATTGGTGCGCACACGCATCCGGCGATGCGCATCCGCCCACACCATCAGCGTGGCAAAATCGCCGACCAGCTCCGGCTCGATCGTCGCGACTTCACCCGCCATGATTTCGCCATTGGCGCCGTCGAGCGTCAGGAAATCGCCTTCCTTTAAATCGCGATCGCCGATGCGGAGTGTGCGCGCCTCCATATCAATCGAGACTCCCGACGCACCGGACACACACGGCCGACCCATTCCGCGGGCTACGACTGCCGCGTGTGACGTCATGCCGCCACGTGCGGTCAAGATACCCTGTGCCGCGTGCATGCCGTGGATGTCCTCTGGCGAGGTTTCAACGCGCACCAGAATTACCTTGTCGCCGCGTTGGG
The DNA here is from genome assembly GCA_937920575.1 of uncultured Sphingomonadaceae bacterium. Taxonomy (GTDB): domain Bacteria; phylum Pseudomonadota; class Alphaproteobacteria; order Sphingomonadales; family Sphingomonadaceae; genus CAKZSF01. The sequence continues at coordinate 450 of CAKZSF010000121.1, forward strand.
CGCGGTTCTCTGCCGTGTCCGCATCCAGCACGATTGCACCTGCAGCCGCGCCGGGAGAAGCCGGTAGGCCACGTGCCAGCACGTCGCGTGTCGCATTCGGGTCCAGCGTTGGATGGAGCAATTGATCCAGCGCCATCGGATCAACGCGTTTCACCGCCGTGGTCTCGTCAATCAGGCCTTCGCCGACCATTTCGACGGCCATTTTCAGTGCTGCTTTCGCAGTGCGTTTTCCGCTGCGTGTTTGCAGCATCCACAACTTGCCGCGTTCAACCGTGAATTCGATATCCTGCATGTCGCAATAATGCGCCTCAAGCAGCTCAAACGTCTTGGCGAGCTCGCCATAGGCATCAGGCATCGCTTCTTCCATGCTCAACGGTTTCGCGTTGGCGGCTTCGCGCGCGGCTTTGGTGAGGTATTGCGGGGTGCGAATGCCAGCAACAACATCTTCGCCCTGCGCGTTGATGAGCCATTCCCCGTAATAGGCTTTCTCGCCAGTCGCGGGGTCGCGTGTGAAGGCAACGCCGGTTGCGCTGGTGTCGCCCATATTGCCGAACACCATCGCTTGCACGTTTACCGCTGTGCCCCAGTCGCCGGGAATATCGTTCAGGCGGCGATAGACCTTGGCACGTTCGCTGTCCCAGCTATCGAACACGGCTTGGATCGCGCCCCACAGCTGCGTGTGGACGTCCTGTGGGAAACCCTGTGAAAGTTCGGTGGATACAATGCCCTTAAACTCGTCAACCAGCGCCTTCCAATCTTGAGATTCCATCTCAGTGTCGGAGAAGTAACCATTGTCTTCTTTGACAATTTCTAGCGCCTCTTCGAACAATCCATGATCGAGCCCGAGAACGACATCCGAATACATCTGAATGAAACGGCGATAGCTATCCCACGCAAACCGTTCGTCACCCGAACTTTTGGCGAGGCCTTGCACTGTCTCGTCATTGAGGCCCAGATTGAGCACGGTATCCATCATGCCGGGCATCGAGACGCGTGCGCCTGAGCGGACTGATACGAGCAGGGGATTGTCCTTATCCCCGAACGCCTTACCCACCGAAGCTTCGATATGTTTCAAAGCTTTTGCGACATCGGATTTGAGCGTTTCGGGGAATTCGCCGCCTTCTTCCAGATAGCGGACGCATTCCTCGGTCGTGATAGTAAAGCCGGGCGGCACGGGCAGACCGATCTCCGCCATTTCAGAGAGGTTGGCGCCCTTGCCACCGGTGACGGTCTTATCCTTTGCGCGGCTGTCGTCATGCTTGGCTCCGCCGCCAAATGTGTAGACCGTCTGCATTGTACAAATTCCTTTATCGGTCAGAGGCTTATCCGGTGATTTGAGACATGTGAGACACAGTCCTGCCGGAAAAACGCCGCCCTACCCTTCGATCTTGTTGAAATCGCCCACTTTGTGCACTGCAGCACGGAAGCGATCAAGCAGCGAAAGCCGGTATGCCCGTTTGTTTTCTTGTGTCGCATTAACCGTCACTTCTTCAAAGAACGCATCAATCGGCCCGCGCAGGCTGGCAAGAGCGGCCATGGCGCCTTCGAAGTCTTCTGCTTCGATTGCAGAAGCCGCCTTGGGCGCAGCCGCGTCAAGCGCGTCGATCAGCGCCTTCTCGGCCGGTTCCGGCGTGTAGGAAAGCTCTTTGGGGGCACCATCATCGCTCGGCCACTCTTCCTTCTTGAGGATATTGGCCGCACGTTTGTAGCCCGCGAGCAGATTTGTGCCGTTCTCGGTCTCGATAAAGCTCTGGAGCGCCTTCACCCGCGCGAGCAGCCGCACAAGATCATCTTCGCCGCCGAGAGCGAATACGGCGTCGATAATATCGTGACGAACACCTGCTTCGCGTTGTTGGACTTTGAGGCGGTCGGCGAAGAAGGCCAGCAGTGTTTGGCGATATTCCTCAAACCGGAGAAACTGAAAAACCCGATTCCCGGCAAGTTCATACTCATAGATTTCGCGGGTGTCGTCGTAATCATAATACTCAACGAGCAACAAATGTTTCAACTCTGGTTCCGCAAATAGATCAGAATCGGGATAGATAGGACTTGGCGTGATATACCAACTCTCTGAGCCATCGTCGCTTTTGAACGGCTTACGCCCGTCCGAAAGGCATGCTAGCGCATCTTCGGCGCGCCAGTCATAAATCAATTCTCGATATGATCTCTCGATTAGCCCTTCGAGATGTAGGCGAATACCGTTTACCTGAAGTGTGGCAATTACTCCAATTGATGCACGACGCAGAGCGAACGGGTCTTTCGACCCGGTCGGGTGCAGGTCGCCCATAAAAAACTGAAACAACGTATCCAACTTATCCGCCAGGCTCACAGCCACCGTTACTGGAGCGGCGGGTACATCGTCGCCCTGCCCGACTGGCTTGTAGTGATCGCGGATCGCGTCGGAGACTTCCTGCGGTAGGCCTTCCTTCTCGGCGTAATAACCGCCCATAAGCCCTTGAAGATCGGGGAATTCCCCGACCATTTCGGTCACGAGATCGGCCTTACACAGGTGCGCGGCCTGTTCAGCAAGGTCGGCATCGCCTTTGACAATCCCCTCCTCGCACAGCCAGCGCGCCAGCTTTGCCACACGAGTGACCTTGTCCGCCACCGAGCCCATCTTCTCGTGGAACGTAATCCGCTCCAACCCTTTAGCGTGCTCGGCGAGCGTTTTCTTCTGATCGACTTCCCAGAAAAAGCGCGCATCGGCCAGCCTTGCGGCGAGCACCTTGCGGTTGCCATCAACAATCGCCGCGCCGCCATCCTCCGCCACGATATTGGCCGTGCAGGTGAAGGCATTAGCGAGTTTGCCCGCATTATCCTCGCACACGAAATATTTCTGGTTCACGCGCGCAGTCAGCTGAATGACTTCTGGCGGTACATCCAGAAACGTCTCGTCAAAACGCCCCAGCAG
>CAKZSF010000122.1 GCA_937920575.1 uncultured Sphingomonadaceae bacterium
GTGGCGCGCTTCCCGTCATGCTTGAAGGCGGTAAGGCGCAATTGGCGAGGGCCGCCAAGCAGCAAACAAGGAATAGGCGAACAGTCCACATTATCTGGATCAATACATATGCTGGCCGCCATTGATGCTCATGGTCGAGCCAGTCGTGAATGCGCCGTTCTCTGATGTGAAGAACGTCACGCCGCGGGCGATTTCCTCGGCTTGGCCCAGACGGCCGACAGGGATCTTCGCGACGATCTTTTCCAGCACCGGCTCTGGCACAGCGGCGACCATATCGGTGTCGATATAGCCCGGCGCGATTGCGTTGACCGTGACGCCGAATTTCGCGCCTTCTTGCGCCAGCGCCTTAGTGAAGCCGTGAATGCCCGATTTGGCGGCGGCGTAGTTTACCTGACCATATTGGCCCGCCTGACCGTTGATCGAACCGATATTGACGATCCGGCCCCATTTGCGCTCGCGCATGCCGGGGAAAGTTGCCTTCGCCATGTTGAAGCACCCGCCCAGATTGACCCGCATCACGTCGTTCCAGTCGTCAAAGCTCATTTTGTGCAGCGTGCCGTCGCGGGTGATGCCGGCGTTGTTGACGACGATATCGACCTCGCCATGCTCGGCAGCGACTTTGGCGCAGCCTTCTATGCAGGCCTCATGATCGCCCACGTCCCATTTGTAGGAGGCGATACCCGTGCGGTCGGTAAAAGCCTTGGCCGCCTCATCATTGCCGCCGTAATTGGCAATCACGGTGTGCCCTTGCCGATGCAGGCGTTGGCAGATTGCCTCGCCGATGCCGCGTGTTCCGCCAGTTACGATTGCCACTTTTGCCATTGCTCATCTTCCCATGCTGAGGGTTTTCGCTCTCTCCCTGTTTACGTAGCGTCCAGCGCGCAGCCGCGCAAAGAAAAACCCCGCTTCGGGCGGGGCTCTCATACGTATTTACTGGAGTTTGTCTTTATCGGGGTTCGGCCCGCGAGAGGTGCGATCAGAAGCGGAATTGTGTTCCGACATAAACCGATTGCTGATCCTGAACGCCTTCTGGCAATTTCTGGATCGGATCACGTTCCTGCGAATAACGCACGCCTGCGGTCACATCCAAATTCTTCGTGACAGAGAAGCTGCCGCCCACATCGACGCTTTGGTTGCCTTCTGCCGCCAAAGTGCCCGGTGCGCTGCCAGCGCGTTTGTCTTTATCCAATTCGATCCGCGCGTTGAAGCGACTAGGCTTCTTCGCTCCCTTATCGTCGAGCTTGAAGTCGAATTCTTTCAAATCAACCGACTGCGCCGTTTTGGGTAGAGATGCGCTCTTGGGTGTCGCAGATTTCGCAATCCCGGCGAAGCTGCGATAGCCGCGCGCCACGCCCAGATCGTAACGAGTCGGTGTGATTTGAATGCCGCTGCTGCCAAGCACCTTTGGAGCAGTGCCACTGACTGAACCGGATGACGCGATTGGCGCCCTGACCGAAATCGCCTTGGCTGTTCGCTCGTCAACACGAACCGCTACAGTCACCGACCGATTCTCTCGGTTTAGATCAGATGCTGGCGTGAAGCGCATTGCGCGGGTTGCGCCGCCGCTGCTGCGCTGCGCAAACAGTTCGGCAAGGCGTGGATCAACTGATGCAGGCGTGAAAGTTTCAAAGCCTTTGAATGAAACAAGGCTATTGCTTTCCGGAGAGCCGTTCAGCGCAAGAACGGTTGCTGGCACGGCCAGCATCGCTGCCGATGCACAAAGCACGCCCAACGCGGATTTACCGCGCGATAGCCGTGATTTGCCCACCTGTTGCACTGTCTTTCCTCTCAAGAGCCTATCCGTTTCGAACGACTCGTATCCTTATATGAGGCCCAGATGAACCTCGACTTAGTGGGTGTGTACCCCGCTTTACGTAGCGTTACCATATGGCACGGCCGAATTTTTCCCTTTTTTACGAGTCTGTTGCCCGCATCACACATACTATCTTCGGTTAAGGGACGGTTCACCGCGTCGGGGCGTTTATTGGGGTGTTATTGGCAGGCGTGCTCGAACGCTCAACATCAAGTGGAAGAGCAGGCCTTGCCGCATGGCCCTGCCTCGTTATAGAGGCACAACGGATCGAGCGGCGTTGATGCCGCCACTTTTGGAGATTTCGAACTGTGATTCTCGGCAATTTTGCATCACGCACCAATGCGACATTTCGCACGGCACTGGTTATCGCGCTGGCAACAGGCGTGTCCGCTTGTGCAAGCGGCGACAAGGATGGTCGCAAGTTTGATATGGCCGCCTCGCAGGTCACGACGATTGGCGTGAATTCCTATCTTTGGCGCGCCAGCCTCGATACGTTGTCCTTTGCGCCATTGCTTCAGACAGACAGCGCCGGCGGCGTGATCGTCACTGATTGGTACACGAACCCGGCCAATCCGGGCGAGCGTGTGAAACTGTCGGTTGTGATCCTTGATCAGGATTTGCGCGCTGATGCGTTGAAAGTTGCGGCCAGCCGCCAAGTCGCTCAGGACGGTGCCTGGGTAGAGGCGCCGGTTCAGGCGGCAACCGTGCAAAAGCTGGAAGATATTATTCTGACGCGCGCTCGGGACTTGCGACGCTCTGCCATCGCTGGCTAAGCCAACCCCATGACAGATAAATTCAATCCGCGTGATGCAGATTCGCGCTGGCAAAGCGCGTGGGACAAAGCGGACACGTTCGCCGCTGATTCTGACAGCGATAAACCCAAAAGCTATGTGCTGGAGATGTTCCCCTACCCTTCGGGCCGCATCCATATGGGCCATGTGCGCAATTACACGATGGGTGATGTGCTGGCGCGTTACATGAAAATGCGCGGGCATGAAGTGCTCCACCCGATGGGCTGGGATGCGTTTGGCATGCCGGCGGAAAACGCCGCGATGGAAAAGGGTGTTCATCCTGGCGGATGGACGCGCGACAATATTGAAAACATGAAGGCTCAGCTGAAACGGCTGGGCTTTGCGCTCGATTGGACGCGCGAATTCGCGACCTGCGATCCGGAATATTACGGCCACGAACAGGCGCTGTTCCTCGACATGTACGAGGCGGGTCTGGTCTATCGCAAGGAAAGCGAAGTTAATTGGGACCCGGTCGACATGACCGTGCTCGCCAACGAACAGGTGATCGACGGCAAGGGCTGGCGCAGTGGCGCAGAGGTCGAGAAGCGCAAGCTGAACCAGTGGTTCCTAAAGATCACGCAGTTTGCCGATGATCTGCTGAACGGTTTGGACGAATTGAAAGACTGGCCCGAAAAAGTCCGGGTGATGCAGGAAAACTGGATCGGCAAGTCGCA
>CAKZSF010000123.1 GCA_937920575.1 uncultured Sphingomonadaceae bacterium
TTCCCAGGGGCAATTCTTCGATGAACATATGGGCAGTTGGAGCACCCATGTCGACGATTGGACAAGCCAGGACGAGATCCCGGCTCTTGTGATCCGCTATGAAGATCTGATCGATGAACCCAAACAGCACTTCGCTCGAATCATCGAGTTTTGCGAGCTGGTCTTTTCCGAACAGAAACTGGAGGCCGCAATTGCCGCTTCCAGTTTTGATCGGTTGAAATCCCACGAGCTTCAAGATGGCTTCCGCGAAAAGCCGCCCAAAGCAGCGACTTTCTTCCGCCAAGGCAAGGTGGGCGGTTGGGAAAGCGAACTGACCGCCTCGCAAATTGCCCAAATTAAGGCCGATCACGGCACTGTTATGGCAAGGTTGGGCTATTTATGAGCAGCCTCCACACTGCTCTGGCGACGGTGGTCACCGACGATTTCCTGCCCGGGGCATGCGTCGCAATTGATAGCTTTGTCCGGCACAACGGGTGGTTCGATGGCGACATTGTTGTCATCCATCGGGACTTGTCCGAGCCAGCGCAAAGCACCTTGAAGACGGTGCATGAGCGCGTGATTTTTCACGCAGTGGGGACCGATTTAGCCGAGCGCATGTGTGCGGTTTCTAAGGCTGCCGCGTGGGCTGGTGACAAGGCCATGCAATTCGCCTCGATCGAAGCGCTATCACTCACGGACTATGACTGCGTTGTCTTCTGCGACAGCGACCTGCTGTTTTTGGGCTCTATTGAAGAATGCCTCGAAATCGATGCATCCGTGGTCGCGTGCGGCGATGGTGCCTATTTTAGAGGAAATGCGCGCCGGTTTGACGATTTTGCAGAAGTCGGCCCGGACAGCCAATTGCCCGCTACCCAGCTCGCACAGAACACATTCAACACCGGCATGATGATTCTGCGGCAAGACGCACTTTCAGAAGCAAATTATCGCAACCTCGTAACAATGGTGGAACCCGATCGCTGGGCTGACGACACGACCGGTCACACTGATCAAATGCTGTTCAATATCCATTTTTCTGGCAAGCAAGCACTCGCCCCCATTCGATACAACTATCTGATAACACACAGGGACTTGATCCAGTCGACATCGGGTTGCCGCCTGGAAGATGCAGCTGTTGTGCATTTCACCGGCTCAACAAAGCCTTGGCTTCCGGCCGAACACTTGACCGCGCTGGGCATCGATTCACGCTATTTTGAAGCCTATGCAAAGTGGCGACACGCTGCTTCGCAAATTGAAGCAACGGTATTCCCTTAGGCAAAGCTATCATTAACATTGTTGTAAACTAGGTTTTTTTCGCATACGTGTGAGATTGAAGGTCAACTCAGGAGGTAATGGGTGACTACCGAGATTTCGATGGACACGCAGGTGACTGCGTCAGAGAAGATGCTTGCATCCGATCTTGGCGACGAAGTCGTGATGATGTGCATCGAGAAGGGCAAGTATTACAGCTTGCAAGGGCCATCAGGCAGAATTTGGCAATTGCTAGAGACTCCTAAGACGCTCGCCGAAATCAGCACCACCCTGCTGGACGAGTATGACGTGGCAAAGGATGTTTGTGAGGATCAATTGCTCTCATTGGTATCCCAACTGCGCGATCAAGAGATTGTGACCTGTTCAAACTGAATAACTGCGGAGAATTTTGAAATGACTGATAAAAAATCCACCATGGATCAGCCGGCCGGCAAGAAGGCTTGGGCAGAGCTGGAGCTGAAGCAGTTGGATGTTCCATCCGCGACACAGAATGGCGACGCATTGCGTGTGTTGCAGCCCGGTGAAGCGTTCAATTTCTATCGCAATTCCTGATCCATCCGATCTAGGACAATGAATTCGGGCGGGGATGAGCGATCATCTCCGCCCTTTTCGTTGCGTCATTGGTCTTCGCGCGATTGAAGTGGCCGCGTGCCGAGAAACTCGACTGCCTGCATGAGCCGGCCAAGCCTCTTGCGATCCCTCACGCCAATTTCTTCAATATCGTTGGCCAACCTATTCATATCCAGTCGATCGGCATCGCGCCCTTGATAGTGACCCGCGCGAATGGCGTGGGCGATCTGCACATACGCTTGTTCCATTGCCTCAATCAGGGGAGTGATCCGCGCCGGATCAGCCTTCACCTCGCGCCAGCAAACCTCTGCAGGAAGAACGTCGTCCATTGCTTGGCGGAAGAACAGCCGTTTCCATTCGACATCGCGAAAAACTTGGCCAGGAAGCGACAAAGTAAACTCGACAATGCGCCGATCCAACAGCGGATAGACATGCTTCACGCCATAATCGGCAGCTTTCGCATCCCATGCCTCCAATCGCGAAATCAAGCCCGGCCAGCGAAGCAAATTGCGCCGCGCCGCCTTGCTGGTGGTGTATCGCACCGGTTCGATCGGAGGCAATGGCTCAACCGCATTGGCAAACGAGGCGCTGCGATAGTCGCGCGTTTCATAAGCGACCTTCCGCAACTCAGGATCGGTGTCGGCATCACCCTTCTTCGGTTCCGGCCACAGCAACCGCCGGACAATTCCAAGCTTTGAGTAGCCTTTGCCCGTTAGGCCA
>CAKZSF010000124.1 GCA_937920575.1 uncultured Sphingomonadaceae bacterium
CCAACTTCGGAAAGCCGCCACATCGTCCACGCGTTGAACGCCGCGGCCCTGCCGGTCAGCTTTGTCGAGCTTTCCGCACCATTTGGGCATGACAGCTTCCTGTTGGACGTGCCTGCTCTCGACCGCGTGGTGGAAGGGTTCCTGTCGGCATGAACGAGACGCTGCGCCCAGATCTGAGCATCATTGCCCGGGAGGTACCGGCTGGCGCCCGCGTGCTCGATATTGGCTGCGGCGACGGCGCGCTGATGGCGGCGCTTAGCGACAACAAAGGGGTTGATGCGCGCGGGCTGGAGCTGAATGCGAGCCAGGTTGAACGCTGCGTCGCGCGCGGCTTGTCTGTGGTGCAGGGTGACGCCGATAGCGATCTGGCCGAATATCCGGACAAGGCGTTTGACTATGCTGTGCTCAGCCAAACCTTGCAAACCTCTGCGCGCCCCGATCAGATGCTGGAGCAATTGCTGCGAGTGGGGCAGCAGGCCTTTGTCAGTTTCCCCAATTTCGCGCATTGGCGCACGCGCGCGGCGTTGATGTTCGGCGGCAAAATGCCCGTCACGCGGACGCTGCCCGTCAGCTGGTTCGAGACGCCAAACATCCACCATGTGACGATCGTGGATTTCCGCGAATTGGTGGCGGCACAAGGCGCGCGGATAGAGCGCAGCTGGTATTTTGCGGGCGACCAACAGATTGGCGCAAGCGGCGCGAATTGGCGCGCAGAACTCGCGCTGTTTCAGCTGTCGCGCTAATCGTTTCAAAACATCCTGCGTGTTGATGTCGCGCACCGACCAAAGCGCAGTCTCTGCTCAAATAATGCGACTGTCAGCCAGCTAGCACCCCGACGGAATGCCATTCTTGTCAGGCAAGGCGTCCTGCCAAACCGATGAGATTGTGCGCGATTACTGGCATCACAATGCTGCCGCTCTTCAATCGCATCCACGTGAGCACAACGCCCGCCAGCCCGACATAGCCGAATATGAAGACGCTGAACTGCACTTGGCCGCCCTCACTCAACGTCACCGCATGGGCGAGCGTGAACACAATCCAGCTCATCACGGCCGCCCAGATTGGTGCGGTCCGTCCCTCGCCCAATGCCGCGGTGAACAGACCCCACAACACGGCACGATAGATGATCTCTTCCTCGATCCCCGGCAAGGTTGCGTGATAGGCGATTGCGGAAAGGCTGGGCTGCTCTACCCCCGGTGTGAAACCACCCGGAACGGTGCCCAACAGAGCGAGTGCAACCAGCCCCAAAATTGACCATTTGAGCGAGCCAGGCCTTTGTTTCAGCGTCAGTCCCATCGCGGCGGGTTCCAACGCCTCGGCGCGTTTCCAGATCAGGGCCAACGCGCCCACCCCGACCACCAAGCTCGTAATCCGGCTCAGCCAGCGGCTTTCCGCAGGGAGCGCACCAACATTGTCAGGCAACCCCCAATGCCACGCCAGCGCATAGACTGCGTAGACCCCAGAAGCTGCCGTGATCCAGCGCCATTGTATGGAGAATTTTCCAGACAGCTGCAGGGCGAGCGCCAGCACGATCACTGGCGCCCACCATGCAGCGAATAGGAGCAATGCTCCGGTCACGCGTCCTCAGCGATCAGCCAGGACGGTGGATGCCGCAAATCTTGTGGCCGTCTGGATCTGTGAAATAGCACAGATACATCGGGCCCATGCTGCCTTCGCGCATACCGGGAGGGTCCTCGATGCTGGTGCCGCCATTAGCGACGGCCACATCGTGCAGTTCCTGAATCTGCTCAGGCGAACTGCACACGAAACCGATGGTCGACCCGTTGGATGGAACCGCAGGTTCGCCATTGATGGGCTCGCTGATCGAGAAGGTGGAGCCATCATGCGCGTAGAAAAGCCGCGTTTGGCCTGTGTCATTGACATGCGCCATCGGTTCGCCCGCGCCAAGCACGCTCAGCGTTGCGTTGTAAAACTTTTTGGACCGTTCGATATCGTTCGAACCGATCATGATGTGATTAAGCATTGTTTCTCTCCTTTGATCTTTGACTAACAAATCTAACCGGTTCGGCCAATCCGAACCGCAAGCGCGACCGCGCGCCCGAGCTTATGCGAGGCCCATGTGATGCCGCGCGCAGCGAGCCTGCCGTGAACGCTTAGGAAGGCCGATACATGGCGCAAACCTTGTTGCCGGCCGGATCGCGCAAATAAGCGAGGTAGAGTTTCATTCCCGCACCCTCACGAACACCGGGAGGATCCTCAATCGCTGTGCCGCCATTGGCCAGACCTGCTTCGTGCCAAGCATTGGCTTGTTCTTCATTATCGGCAGCGAACCCCAAGGTGAAGCCGTTGCCGCAGCTGGCCGGCTGACCATCAATCGGGTTGGTCAGCATAAAAATGTTGCCCTTGTGCAGATACATCAGACGACCCTTGGGGTCGATGATGCCCTCGCGCGCTCCCAGTGCGGTAAAGCAAGCGTCGTAGAATTTCTTGGCGGCGGGAATATCATCCGCTCCGATCATAACATGGCTAAACAATTTTTGGGTTCTCTCTCAAATATCGACCGCCTGTGTGGCCGTCTGTGGATCGCCAGTGTTGGCGGTATCTTTTGGGTCAATGATGACCATTTTCACTTCGCCGTCTGGCACTCTCGGGAAATGCTCCACCCCGCGCGGTACAACAATCATCTCTCCGGGGCCAATCACTTCAGTACGGTCGCGAAACTCCATATGAAGCTCGCCCTCGATCACCAAAAACAACTCGTCACTGTCATCGTGGGAATGCCACTGGAAATCACCTGAGGCTTTTGCCAGTCGCACTTCATTGTCATTGTAGCGCGCAGCAATGCGCGGCGCCCAATGGTCGGAAAACTGATCGAACTTATCGCGCAAACTGACTTTGGACGGCGCTGGCTCTGACATCAGAAGACCACCACGCTGCGGATGCTTTCGCCTGCATGCATGAGGTCGAAGCCCTTGTTGATCTCTTCAAGGCTGAGCTGGTGGGTGATCATTGGGTCGATCTGGATCTTGCCGTTCATATACCAGTCGACGATCTTGGGCACATCGGTGCGGCCCTTGGCGCCGCCAAAGGCGGTGCCGCGCCAGTTGCGCCCCGTCACCAGCTGGAACGGCCGCGTGGCGATCTCTTTGCCCGCTTCGGCCACGCCAATGATGATCGATGTGCCCCAGCCCTTGTGACAGCTTTCCAAGGCTTGGCGCATCACATCGGTGTTGCCCGTGCAGTCAAAGGTGTAATCCGCACCGCCATCCAGCATTGCGACCAGATGCGCGACAACGTCCCCTGTGTCCTTGGGATTGACGAAGTCGGTCATCCCGAACTTGCGGCCCCATTCCTCACGAGCGGGGTTGATATCGACACCAACGATCCGGTCAGC
>CAKZSF010000125.1 GCA_937920575.1 uncultured Sphingomonadaceae bacterium
GCGCGCTGCAGCAGGTCCGGGCGGAGCGAATACCGAAAACCCCTATGCCGATATGGAAATCAGCCGCAATGCGCAGTGCCCGTGTGGTTCGGGCAATAAGTACAAGCACTGTCACGGTGCAGCGACCTGATCCGGACTCTTCTACCCGGGAGGGTTGGCTGCGTATTGCAAGCTGGCCCTTCCGGAAATTGGCCCATGAATGGCGCAATCTAACGCGTGCAATCTCGCGCTCCGGCGGAACCGTGCCAAATCTTCCTGCCGATAGTCCGCCCAATCTGATCATTTCGCCCGGCGGGGTGGGGACGACATTTCTTATTGATCACTGCGGACAATTTATCGCGACCAATGACCGCGATGATCTGGATGGGCTGAAACATATCCCTCGCGTACCGCTTGCGGCTGATCAACCGCCTAAAGTGGTTTTCATTACTGGCGATCCCGAAGAAATATACGCAAGTATTTCTCGCCGCGGATGGATCAGGGATCAATCCTCCAAACTCGGCTGCGTTATCTGCCAGTTTTCATGGGGCGCCTTTAGGAAACGCGCTTTCACCGCACGTGTCGACGCGCAAATTGCCGAGTTCACCCAAGCAGCGGATCGAGGGGATGTACTGCTAATAGCTTATGACGACATTTGGGACAAAGCCGCCGAAATTGCCCGGTGGCTAGGGATAGAGGACCCTGCATTCCTTACCAACTTCCCGAAACGCCGCTCGCGAACGGAAGCACACAGAAAATAACCCGCGCAGGGCGCCGACTTGACGCTAACCGCCGCTTCAAAGCTAACCATTGTCCGAAGAAAAGGCTGGCTCCCCGAGTTGGATTCGAACCAACGACCAAGTGATTAACAGTCACCTACTCTACCGCTGAGCTATCGGGGAGCAGCTCATTCGAGCGAGACGCGCCTATATGAAGCGCGCGCCGGTTTGGCAAGACCGGAAAAGTGCTTTTCTGATGGATGCGTCGTTTTTTAGTTTACGAACTGTTCCGCGACGATGCGCTCGTCGAGGCTGTGTCCGCGATCAAACAGCAAGGTCAGCTCCTTGTCGCGCGCAAGTTTGAGCTGAACCGAGGCAATATCGCGAATCTCGGTTTGGTCGGCCACGGCGGCCACCGGCCGCTTCTCCGCCTCGCGGATACGGAAACCCACTCGGCTGAAATCGGGCAGGATCGCGCCTTGCCAGCGGCGTGGACGAAATGGGCTGATCGGAGTCAATGCCAGCAACTTTGAGCCCAACGGCAGAATTTGTCCGCCTGCAGACAGATTGTAGGCGGTTGAGCCAGCAGGCGTCGCAACCAATACGCCGTCACCGGCTAGCTCGGGAATGCGCACCTTCTCATTGACGGTAACTTCAATCTTGGCGGTTTGGCGGGTTTGCCGCAGCAGCGACACTTCGTTGATCGCGTGCAGTTTGTGGCGAGTGCCGGCTTGTGTCACCACTTCCATCAGCAAAGGTGTCACAGTAAAACTGCGCGCTTCCTTGATCCGCTCAACCAATTTCTCACCCTTGCGGAAACGGTTCATCAGAAAGCCGACCGTGCCCAAATTGACGCCATAGGCGGGAATCACGCGGCCAATGTCGATCATGTGATGCAGCGTCTGCAGCATGAAGCCGTCGCCACCGATCACAACCACCGCGTCCGCCTCTTCCAACGGAACCCATTTGGTGAGGTCTTTGATCCTCCCATACGCTTTCTGCGCGGGTTCCGTGTCGGAAGCCATCAGAGCCAATTTGGAGAAGGAAGTTGCCTGGTTCATAATCCCTGTCGCGCTGGCAGCGTGCGGTCGATAACGACCTGCCGTTCATCTGACACAAAAAGTCAGAAATTCCTAACAGCTTAACGCTATTGAGGCTAACAATGGTGACCATGGTATCCAACGCGCCTGAGGGTGCACAGCGTGATGAGTTGACGGGATTGCCGCATGTTGATGTGGTAAAGGCCCGCATTTCGCGTTGGCAGACGGAGGCAAATGCAGCGGGCCGACCAGCGCCGGTACACGCCCTGCTGCTGGGGCTTAGGCGATTTGACACGATCAATATGACCTATGGCGAGGCGGCTGGCGATGCGGCCTTGGTCGAGATCGCCGCCAGAGTGCAGCGATTTGCCGCATCTGAATTCTCGGATGAGTGGATCGCAACGCGGCTTTCTGGCGGCACTTTTTTGGTCGCAGCGCATGAAAGTTGTAGCCGAGAGCGCTGGCAATGGTTGGCTGAAGCGCTGGGTGATGCGGTGTCGCGTCCGATTGGCGAATTGGATGAGCCGGGCGCGATGCGTATTTGGCCGCGATTGGCTTTGATGCGCGCTCTGCCCATCGATGATGCCGATGCAGTGTTGCACAAGCTGGCTGATACGTTGCAGACGATAATGCAACGTTCAGGGCGGCGAGCCGCGTGGGTGGATGGTGATCGCAGTGTAGCTGGACGCAATCCCGTGCAGTTGGAAACCGATCTGACAGCGGCGTTGCAGCGCGGTGAAATCGAAGTTCTGTATCAGCCGCAATACCGCACTAGTGACGATGCGCTGATCGGAGCGGAGGCGCTCGCACGGTGGCAACATCCTCAGTTGGGGCGGATCGGGGCAGGGGCGTTGTTCGCCGTGGCTGAACGGTCAGACCAGATTGCGGTATTGTCACGGCACATTGCGGAACGGGCATTGTCCGCTGCAGCACGTTGGCCGGATGATTTGCGCCTGAGCCTGAATGTAACGCCGACCGATATTGCTCAAGGCAATTTTGCACGGGATCTGGCCGGTTTGGTTCAACGCTCCGGATTCGATCCGAACCGACTGACAGTGGAGATAGTCGAGCAAGCCTTGCTCACAGATCTCAACAAGGCGGCGGCTGATCTTCAGGCGCTCACGCAATCGGGCATTCGCATCGCGCTCGACGATTTCGGCGCCGGCTTCTGCAACTTCCGTTATCTTAAAGTGTTACCGCTGCACTATCTCAAACTCGACAAGACAATGGTTGAGGGCGTTGCCAGCGATGAGCGAGATTTGGTGATCCTGCGAGGCATCTTGGCGATGGCCAGGGCGCTTGGTCTATCGGTTATTGCCGAGGGTATCGAGAGCGAGCCGCAACGTGCAGCGATTCAGGCTGAGGCCTGCGACTATTACCAAGGCTTCCTGCGCGCGCAGCCAATGTCAGAGGCTGACTTTGCGCAATTGGCGGCCGGATAAATTTCTCCCTGTCGCGTAGCGATGGGGAGGGGGACCGCGAGACCATTGGTCTCGGGGTGGAGGGGTGACCAGTGCAACTCCCCCTCCGTCACGCCGCTGTGCGGCGCGCCACCTCCCCATCCACGCATTCGCGAGGACGGGGAGGCACTTAGGCAGTCTAAGCTGCCGACTTCTGAGCCTTCTTCACGATATTGCTGAGCCCCTTGGTGAGCTGGAACAGCCCGTTCAGGCGGCTTTCGGGACTACCCCATGCTCGGTTGATGACCAGCTTCATATCGGGGCGTAGCTTCGCTGTGCCTTCGCGGTTTTGGTTGAGCCGGTCGACATAGGCGAGCAGGCCCACGGGATCGGGAAAATCGTCCTTGTGGAACGCCACCAGAGTGCCGCGCGGGCCAA
Source organism: uncultured Sphingomonadaceae bacterium (assembly GCA_937920575.1). Classification (GTDB taxonomy): domain Bacteria; phylum Pseudomonadota; class Alphaproteobacteria; order Sphingomonadales; family Sphingomonadaceae; genus CAKZSF01. The sequence goes on from CAKZSF010000125.1 coordinate 3,577, forward strand.
CGTCGATCTTGGCGATGTTGGCAGTGATGGCCTGCTGCTTGACCTCGATCAAGCGCACCAGATTGGCGGTCGCCGCAGGGAGAGGGCCAAATCGGTCAATCATTTCGGCGGCGAGGCTTTCAATCTCGGCGCCGCCATCCGCATCATTGAGACGTCGGTAGAGGGCCATACGCACAGCGAGGTCGGGCACGTAATCCTCGGGTATCATAATGGGTGCATCGACCGTGATTTGCGGGCTCAGACCGCTGCGATCCGCCGCCAGACCAGCATCGCCGGCTTTCGCAGCAAGGATCGCGTCCTCCAGCATCGATTGATACAGTTCGAAGCCGACTTCGCGGATATGGCCGGATTGCTCGTCGCCCAACAGATTGCCCGCGCCGCGAATATCCAGATCATGGCTGGCGAGCTGGAACCCGGCGCCGAGCGAATCCAGATCGCCAAGCACTTTCAGGCGTTTCTCGGCAACTTCAGACAGGGCGACATTTTTCTCGGTCGTCAGATACGCATAGGCGCGCAATTTTGCGCGGCCCACGCGGCCACGAAGCTGGTACAGCTGCGCCAAACCAAACCGATCCGCACGGTGAATGATGATAGTGTTGGCGCTGGGGATATCGAGTCCGCTTTCCACGATGGTGGTCGAAAGCAGAACCTCGTATTTTTTCTCGTAGAAGGCGCTCATCCGCTCTTCGACCTGGCCTGCACCCATCTGGCCGTGCGCGGTCACCACGTTGACCTCTGGCACGTGCTCGCGAATCCATTCCTCGAGCGGTTCCATATCGGAAATGCGCGGAACAACGATAAAGCTTTGTCCGCCGCGATGGTGCTCGCGCATCAACGCCTCGCGCAACACCATATCGTCCCATTCCATCACATAAGTGCGTACGGCAAGACGGTCGACTGGCGGCGTTTGGATGGTCGACAATTCACGCAGCCCGCTCATAGCCATTTGCAGCGTGCGCGGGATCGGCGTGGCAGTAAGAGTGAGAACATGCACATCGGCGCGCAACTGCTTCAGGCGTTCCTTATGCGTCACGCCAAAGCGTTGCTCCTCATCGACAATGACGAGGCCCAAATCCTTGAACTCGGTGCTTTTGGCGAGGATTGCATGCGTGCCGATTACGATATCGATCGTTCCGTCAGCCAGTCCCTCGCGCGTTTCTTTCATCTCCTTGGCAGGGACGAGCCTTGAAAGCCGCCCGACTTTTAGCGGGAAGCCGGAAAAACGCTCAGAGAAATTGGAGAAGTGCTGCCGGGCGAGCAGCGTAGTGGGGGCAACCACCGCGACTTGTTGCCCGCTCATCGCCGCCACAAAGGCTGCGCGCAAGGCAACTTCGGTTTTGCCAAAGCCAACATCACCGCACACCAGCCGATCCATCGGCTTGCCGCGCCCCAGATCGCGCAGCACATCGCCAATGGCCATTTCCTGATCGTCGGTTTCTGCCCAAGGAAATTTGTCGACGAACTGGTTGTAGCTTGCTTCTTCCGGCACGAATGCAGGGGCCTTGCGCAACGCGCGGGCTGCGGCGGTTACCATCAATTCGCCCGCAATAGCGCGGATACGTTCTTTCAGCTTGGCGCGGCGTTTTTGCCATGCTTCTCCGCCAAGCCGATCCAGCGGCACAGCCTCGTCGGACGAGCCATAGCGGCTGAGCACATCAATGTTCTCAACCGGGATGAACAGCTTGTCGCCACCGCGATATTCCAGCCGCACACAATCGTGCTGGCTTTCGCCGACGGGGATCGGCTCCAGACCGATATACTTGCCGATGCCGTGCTCTGTGTGAACGACCAGATCGCCACGATTGAGCACGGACAGCTCGGCCAGAAACGCATCAGCATCCTTCTTGCGTTTCTTGCGCCGGACGAGGCGGTCGCCCAGCAAATCCTGCTCGGTGATGAGCTCAAGCGCATCGGTTGCAAATCC
>CAKZSF010000126.1 GCA_937920575.1 uncultured Sphingomonadaceae bacterium
TGGATTGTCTCGTCGGAGCAGCCCATTTCAATCGCCACCGCAATCGCAGCCAGCGCGTTCTGGACGTTGTGACGGCCCGGCATCGGCAAATGCACGCCCTCAATTCGGCGGTCTTCTTCGCCGCGTTGACGCACCACCACATCAAACACATTCGCGCCGTCTTCAGATCGGATGTTCACACCGCAAATATCTGCTTGAAGCGAGAAGCCGTAAGTCACCACGCGCCGATCGCGAACCTCACCAACCACAGCCTGAACCTCCGGGTGATCAATGCAGAGGATTGCCGCGCCATAGAACGGCACATTGTGAATGAACTCCACAAACGCCTTCTTCACGCCGTCAAAATCACCGTAGTGATCAAGATGTTCGGGATCGATATTGGTGACGACTGCGATTGTGCCATCGAGCCGCAGGAAGCTGCCGTCGCTCTCGTCGGCCTCCACCACCATCCAATCGCTATCGCCCAGCCGCGCGTTGGAGCCATATTGCTCGATAATCCCGCCATTGATGACGGTCGGGTCAACGCCGCCCTTGTCGAGCAGTGCGGCGATCATACTGGTCGTTGTCGTTTTGCCATGCGTGCCAGCAATCGCGACCGTGCTTTTCAGCCGCATTAGTTCAGCGAGCATTTCTGCGCGGCGCACAACCGGAATACGATTTTCGAGCGCTGCGGCGACCTCAGGATTCGTGCGGCGCACGGCGGTGGAGGTCACCACCACAGCCGCATCGCCCAAATTCTCTGCCGCATGGCCAATATGCACAGTGATACCGCGATCACGCAACCGCGAAACGCTGGCACCCTCGGACAGGTCAGAGCCTTGCACCGTGTAACCCAGATTGCGCATCACTTCTGCAATACCGGACATGCCAATGCCGCCAATGCCGACGAAGTGGATCGTGCCGATATCCGTGCCGACGCCCTTCATTGGGCTGAATCCTTCTTGAGAGCATCCTTCGCCAAAGCTTCTTTGGAACTGGATGCTTTCGCCTCACCACCGACGCGGATCACATCCATCATGTCCGCACCGCCAAAGCTCTCGACCAAATCAGCAAGATCTTTCGCAGCCTTGGGATGGCCGCAATTCCACGCCGCATGCGCCGCGTTGGACAAGGAGTCTGGGTTTTGCGCCATAGCTTGAATTTGTTTGGCGAGCTGCTTGCCGGTGAAGCCCGCTTGCCGGATCATCCGTGCCCCGCCCTTCTTGACGATCTCTGCCGTGTTCGCTGCCTGATGATCATCGGTGGCAATCGGCAGTGGGATCAGGATGGCTGGGCGGCCGACTGCAGTCAGCTCAGCAATCGTCGATGCGCCCGCTCGGCCAATGAACAGATGCGAATCCGCTAGCCGCGCCTGCATATCCTCGAAATAGGTGCCCAGCTCTGCAGGGATCTCGTGGTGAGCATAGCGCTCGCGCACAGCCTCGATATCTTCGGGGCGGCATTGTTGCGTGACTTGCAGTCGCGCGCGCAGAGCCGGTGGCAGCATGGCCAGACCATCGGGCACGACTTCAGACAAGATACGCGCGCCTTGGCTGCCTCCGGTCACAAGAATTCGGAGCAAGCTGTCTTCGGTGAAGTCAGGGAATGGCTCATCGCGCAGGGCAAGCACATCGGCGCGAACGGGATTGCCGACCAGATGCACCTTGTCCTGATGCTTGGTCGCCAGCTTTTGAACATTGGGATAGCTGGTTGCGATGGCATCGACATTGCGCGCCAGAAACTTGTTCACTCGCCCCAGCACTGCATTCTGCTCATGAATCACGGAGGGGATATTCGCCGAGTTTGCCGCCAACAGCGCCGGGAACGCCGGATAGCCGCCAAACCCTATGACGGCTGTCGGCTCAAAGGTTTCAAACAGCCGCAGCGCCATCCGCCGCCCTTCACGGATCGCGGCCAACCCCTTGGGCCATTTGAGCGGGTTTTTGCCGAACCGGCCAGCAGGCAGAACATGCGCGGTCAGATAGTCTGGCTTGCCCGGAATTTTCGCGCCGCGCTCATCAGTGATCAACGCGATGTGATGGCCGCGCGCATGCAGCTCTGCCGCCAACGCAAAGGCCGGGATCAGGTGTCCGCCTGTCCCGCCCGCTGCCAGCACGAAATGCCGGCTTGATCCTTGTGGTAGATCACCACTCGTCATTGCTTATCCCTTCCAAGCAGAGTTCCTCGAATATCGAGGCTCTCTCGAGTGATATAGGGATTTCGCCTAGTCATCGCGAGCAGCAGGCCCATTGTGAGACACACAGCAATCGTGGACGACCCGCCATAGCTGATCAGCGGCAACGTCATCCCCTTGGATGGGAACATCTGCAAATTGACCAGAATGTTGATGAAGGCTTGCCCGCCAAACATCACGACAAGGCCGGTCGAAGCAAGGATGCGGAAGAGATTGTCGTCATCAACCAGCCGCGCCAGCACGCGCAGCACGATGGCGAGATACATCAACACCACCAACGCGCAGATGATCAGCCCGAATTCTTCACCAATGACCGAGAAAATATAGTCTGTATGCGCCTCTGGCAGTGACATCTTCTTGACGCCCAGCCACAGGCCAGAACCTGTCCAGCCGCCCGCTTGCAATGTGCTGGCCGCCAAGCCCACCTGATCATAGGCAGAACCACCACCCAAGAAGGCGTCGATCCGATTGCGGGCGTTGTCATAGAGGAAATACGCCGCGCCGACGCCCGCGAACAAGCCCAGCACAATCGCACCGATCCGTTTCCATGGAACACCCG
>CAKZSF010000127.1 GCA_937920575.1 uncultured Sphingomonadaceae bacterium
GTTACTGTTCCCCAGTTACTCGTCCAGCGCGGCGAGAACATCGGCGGTAAAGCGTTCCAGATTGAAGCCCTCCACACCGGCCAAATCCTCTCCGCGCCGTACGATCACGACGTCACGGCTCGGCACGATGACAATAAACTGCCCTCGATTGCCGCGTGCGGCGATGGTGTCCTTCGGCACGCCCGGGTGGTTGTTCATCAGCCAAAAGCTGGCGCCATAGCCATAGGAGCCTTCGCTCCGCTGTGGCCCGCTGGGCGCAGAGACATAGTCGAGCCATCCCTCAGGCAGCAGCCGCTCGCCATTCCAAACGCCGTCATTGAGATAGAGTTGGCCTAGCCGAAGGAAGTCTGGCGCAGTTGACCAGACCTGGCTCGACAGCACGTAATTGCCGGCCCAATCGGTCTCCGCAATGGTGTGATCCATGCCGACTTTGGCAAAGAATGCTGAGGGAGGAGCAGCCTCGAAGCTGTCCTCGATCGCTTCGATCGCCATCAGTGTGTCGTTGTTGGCGTAGCGCATGACGGTGCCCGGTTCGTGAACCAGCGGCCAGCTACCGGCACGCTCACCCACCGTCGCTCCGCCCCAATAGATCGGATCGGTGCGGTTGCCGGGTGTGTCGGAATAGCGGCCCGACGCCATCCGCAGCAGGTGGTCAATCGTGATTGCACGGCGGGGATCGTTCTCGTTCAGCCCTATCCCGGCTGAGGCGTTCACATCGGCTACGCCATTCTGCACCGCCGCGCCCACCAGCGTGGCCGCCATGCTTTTGGCCACTGACCAGGTGCGCTGCGGAGTCGCCGGGCCAAAACCATCGGCATAGCGCCACACGCCATCGCCTTCCTTACCTCCGACAATCACAGCCGTTGTGCGCGCGCCTGCGCCATAATGCTTGGCAAAGGCTTGGTCGAATACGGCCGAGAGTGCCTCATCCATTGGCGCATCGCTGGTAACGAATTGCCCATCGGGATAGGTTTTGGGCAACGTAGCGCGTGCAGGCGGCTCCGCCATACCCATTGGCGCCACCGAACAACCGCCACCTTCCTGATGATAGGCAATGCGCGGCACTTCACCCTCGCCCCAATCGACGCTGACATGGTCAAGCACATTGTTCTGTTCTGCACGCCGCACAATGGTGTGCGGCAGATTGCGGACAATCGGATCGAGCGCTGGGTAAATCCCCGTCAGCTCCCAGCTCCGGATATGTTTTTCGCTGCGAGTCGCGCCCGCGCGTTCGGATGTTGCAATCGCGCTGCACAGGAACAGCGCCTTATATCCAGCAGCGAGCGCGCGATCATATTCGACCTCGCTTTCAGGAGTTGCGGTGCATCCTGCCAATGTGAGAGCGCCTGCGACGAGCGCCAGAAGTGTTTTTTTCATGATCGAAGACTTGGCCGCTCTTCCCGTCAAAGTCAAAGCTGGCTCTAGAAAGGCTCCGATCCGTCGGGTTGAAAATCAGGTTATCGCCGCCCTCGTACACCACTCAAATCCACCAGTGGGCGGCGGCTCGGTGCGTAGTGACAGGCAAACTTGCCGCGATTGAAGCCGCCCAGCCGGGCCATGCCGCGTGGGCCCTTGAGGCTAACTCTGCCTTCAAAGCGGACACCCCAGCGCGTTCGCTTAACCTCACTGATTTCTAGCACTTGCGCGAAGCGGAAACCTGCACTTCGTCCGCGACTTTCAACCGCCAAGATACAACGCTCAGTGGGGGGCATATCTTTGTAGCGCATGCTATCCGGGCCGCGCGGGTCGCTGGCCATGGCAGGAGTGTTGGCTGCTAGAGCAATCGTGGCCACCGCAACCACTCCAAGCATCGTTAAAGTCAAAGAATTGCTAAACTTCATCATTGATCGCATCCTTGAACTTGCGCGGCGAACAGGTCGCTACTCACCAAAGGTCCAGTTAACTACGCCGCCCACCTCGGTCGCGGTTCGTTTATCAATTCGCAGAGCTGGTGGTATTTTCAGCTTATTAAACGACACTTTGAACGAATTGCTGTCCTTGCAATAATCCTGCGGAAACAAGCCAACGCTCCGATCTACCACGTGGCGGAATGAAATGGTCGGGCGATCCTTGATGCAAAATTCGTTCTCGCCATCTTCCCCGCCCCACTTCAGGCCGCGGTCGATGGTAATCGCTCCGCCGGCAATTCGGTTCTGAAACGCATCCTTGGTCTGACCATAGATGTAAGTCGGCGCGTTGGTCCTGGTTTCTACTGAATTGCGCGTCTCGCTGCGCCAAAATTGCGTGATATTGCGAATATCGCACTCACCCGCCGCAAGTGTGCGCCACCCACTTGAAGCGTGCCCCGGCGCGCCCCCATTGTTTGTCCCCACCGCCATTGCGACATAGACCGTCTGCGACGTGTTGTTGCAGATATTGGCGAGCACTGCGGGCTTGTACATTGAGGGCGGCGCTTCAAGGCGCTCTGCGAGGTCTTTGACCATCACAGATGTCATCGGAACGGCTTCTTTGCTCCCGTCAGGATAGGTCACAATCAAAGCGAAGCCATGCCGTTCGGTGAGAGTGGCTAGTTTATTGCCATCATGTTTTCGAATGAACAGGTTGTCGCCGCGTTGGATAGTGTCACGGCGTAACTTGTCGCGTGTTACGGTGGCTCTGTCGCCATCCCAGAATTTCACTGTGTAACGATTGCCGGACTGACCTTCTAAGTAGCCAGGGTACCATTTGCCATCGCTCCATTCGGCAAAGACTGGCGCACCGACTTGCAATCGATTGCCAGGAAGGGTATTGATGGGCGTTGGGCGAACCTTCGGAACCTCTGTGCATGTGTTTACGTCGCGCAAGATAAGACGAGTGTGAGCTTTGTCATGAGTGGTGCCACAGAGCCTTTTATCCAGCAGCGCTGGTTTCCACACTGAAATGGTATATCGCTTGGTGTGCTTCCAGATTTCGTAAGGCAGCTTAGCGTCATTGCCGGGGCGGACCGTCGCACAAGGTCGGCTAAATTCGTGCCACAAGCAGATTTTCACCGTTTGATTAGTGCGGTTTTCGACCAAAACGGTTTGAGTTCCTATGACTTGCGCCGCAGCTGGAAAGCTGAAGCTTAATAGAAAGCCCAAGCTGGCCGCCCACAGAGCTCTAATTGCCGTCATCTGCATGTGATCACCCCCAACCAGCAAGGGCCGCCCTCGCCTCGTTTGAAACACGATGTAACACGGTTAGACTGATCCCAACACTGAATAGCGCAATCAGCTATTGTTCATAAAAAACGGGCCCAAGGTGAACACCCTGAGCCCGCTCTAGAAACTTGCGATTTCAGCGACGCTTACGCTTCCGCGAAATCAACCTCTTCATTTGCCACAGGGCCACTGTCTTGGCCTTTCGCTTCAGGATCGCGCTCTACCAGTTCAATGATCGCCAAAGGCGCACTGTCTGATGCGCGGTAACCCGCCTTGATGATGCGCGTGTAGCCGCCTTCACGGTCGCTGTAGCGATCAGCCAGAACGTCAAACAGCTTCTTCAGCTGCGTTTCGTCGAGCAGG
>CAKZSF010000128.1 GCA_937920575.1 uncultured Sphingomonadaceae bacterium
CTTCGTCAGATCATAGGCGTGCGCGGGGCGGCCATAGGCCAGCATGAGATAGTTCGTCAGATCAACCAGCAGCGAAATCGGGCGTTGACCCGCGCTTTGCAAACGCTGTTGCAGCCAATCGGGTGATGCGCCGTTCGTCACGCCTTTGATCACGCGACCATAGAAGGCGGGGCAGCCCTCCGGATCATCGGTGCGGATCTCAACCGGGCACGCGCCTTTCGCCGCAAAAGCCGGCCCAGAACTCAGTTGGGCGATGGGCTTCAACGAGCCGAGGCCCGCTGCCGCCAGATCGCGCGCAATGCCATAGACGCCCATGCAATCGGGGCGGTTGGGCGTAATCGCGACATCGATGATCGGCGAGGAGCCGTGGTAGTCGGCAAAGCTCTTTCCGACACTCGCATCCGCAGGAAGCTCGATAATGCCATCATGGTCATCACCCAGTTCCAGTTCGCGCGCAGAGCACATCATGCCATTGGATTCGACTCCACGGATCGCGCTTTTGCGCAGCTCCATTCCGTTCGAAGGCACCACCGCGCCGGGTTGCCCCAGCACGCCCATCATGCCCGCGCGCGCATTGGGCGCGCCACACACAACTTGCAGCGAGTCGCCTGCTCCGGTGTCGACAGTCAGCACTTGCAACTTGTCCGCATCGGGATGCTTTTCAGCGGTCAGAACTTTGGCAACGGTGAAACCCGCGAGCAATTCTGCGGGGTCTTCCACGCCTTCAACTTCCAACCCGATCGCGTTCAAGCAATCGAGGATCTCTTGCAGGCTCGCCTAGGTTTCGAGGTGATCTTTCAGCCAAGTCAGAGAGAACTTCATGCTTTTGCTCCCACGCCAGCGGAAAGGGTCGGCTGATCAAACGGGCTGAAGCCGTAATGGCGCAGCCAGCGCGGGTCGCCATCGAAGAAAGCGCGCAGATCATTCATGCCGTATTTGAGCATTGCAATCCGGTCGATCCCGAGACCGAAGGCAAAGCCCTGATACTCATCCGGATCAATTCCGGCGAATTCGAGCACTCGGGCGTTGACCATGCCGCTGCCGCCCAGCTCCATCCAGTCATAGCCCGGCTCATCACCATGGCCGCCAACCACACGGCGGTCGCCTTCGTTAGAATAGCCAACATCGACTTCGACGCTGGGTTCGGTGAAGGGGAAGTAGCTGGGGCGTAGGCGGAGCGTAATATCCTCGCGCTCAAAGAACGCCTTGAAGAAGGTTTCCAGCGTCCATTTCAAATGGCCAAGGTGAATGCCCTTATCGATCACCAAGCCCTCCACCTGATGGAACATCGGCGTGTGCGTCGCGTCGCTGTCAGAACGGTAGACACGGCCCGGCGCGATAATACGGATTGGGGCACCTTGCGCTTGCATCGCGCGGATTTGGACTGGCGAAGTGTGAGTCCTGAGAAGCATGCGGCGACCGTCTGCATCGACATCGGGAAAGTAGAACGTATCATGCATGGCACGCGCCGGATGGGTTTCGGCCATGTTGAGCGCGGTGAAGTTGTGCCAGTCGTCTTCGATCTCTGGCCCGGTTGCCACGGCAAAACCCAAATCGGCGAAAATCTCTGCCAGTTCATCCATCACTTGGCTGACCGGATGGATTGACCCTTGCGGCGAGTCAGGGGCAGGCAAAGTCAGATCGAGCTTTTCCGTCGCCAATCGCGCGTCGAGTTCAGCATTCTCAAGCGTAGTCTTTTTATCCGCAATCGCATCAGCCACAGCGGCGCGCAGCCCTTGAATGGCCGGGCCTTGTGTCTGCCGCTCTTCCGGCGTCATTTTACCGAGCGTTTTGAGCAGCACCGAGATCGAGCCTTGCTTGCCCAGAAACGCAACCCGCACAGCCTCCAGCGCGTCGGCATCGCCTGCCGCTTCAATCTGTGTCAGCGCATCGCTTTTTAGCTGTTCAAGATCGCTCATAATTCTTCGTCCATTTCCCTTGCCGTCGCCCTAGCGAGGTAGCACGCGAAGCCCAACCCCCAAACCAACAGGCCACAAACAAAAAGCGCCACCCTCTCGGATGGCGCTTCCTGTAATTCAATGGCTCATCAATCAGGCGGGAAGCGCTTCCTTCGCCTGTTTGATGATGCTGCTAAACGCTTCCGCTTCGTTCATGGCCAGATCGGCCATAACTTTGCGGTCCAGCTCGATACCCGCCAGTTTCACGCCGTGCATGAACTGTGAGTAGGTCAAGCCTTCAGCGCGGACAGCTGCGTTGATGCGTTGGATCCACAGAGCGCGGAAATTGCGCTTCTTGGTCTTGCGATCGCGATAGGCGTATTGGCCGGCCTTCTCGACCGCCTGACGCGCAACGCGAATGGTGTTCTTGCGGCGGCCGCGGTAACCCTTGGCCTGTTCCAAAACCCGCTTGTGCTTGGCGCGGGTGGTAACACCGCGTTTAATGCGTGGCATATTTGTTGTCCTTCTCTTCGTTCAGAGCGGATCAGCCGTCCGGCTGATCCTTAGGCCCGCGCCACCCGCTCCCTCCACCCTTCCACCCGGATTATCACACCGGGTTACGATCCGGGTGGAAGGGTGGAGGGAGCGGGTGGGCTAGCCCAGCGGCGTTCAGCCGCTCAAATCAAGAAAGCCCGTAGGGCGCCCATTTTTTGATCGTCTTCGCATCAGCGTCAGAGATCACATCGGTGCCGCGGTTCTGGCGAATATACTTCGCATTGTGGCTGATCAGACGGTGACGCTTACCAGCAACACCATGCTTGACCTTGCCTGTGGCGGTGATTTTGAAGCGTTTCTTCACACCGCTTTTGGTCTTCAACTTAGGCATTTTCATCTCCTTTACAGAGACACGTTGGATCAGCCCTGGCAGCCTATTGAGCCAGACCGAACACATGAATTCGTGTCGATGAAGAGCGCGCGTCTAGCGATTCTATGGGGAAATGCAAGGGGATTCACAGGAACAGAGTCGTTGATGTCCAAAGCAAGAGAGGCCGCCCAATTGAGCAGCCTCTCCCAATACTTCACTCGCTTAAGCGGCACTACTCCACGTGTTCCTTAGTCGAAACAACGCAAATCTCGTCAGAGTGGCCGGTTGCCAGATTGTTCGTCGCAAGCTGGTCGACAGTCCGGACGTTCACGCGGCGATCGCGATCGCCTGCAATATCCAGCGTGTCATAGCACACGAGATGATCCTTATATTGCTCTTTGACAGTCTCGCTATTGGCGTTCTGTTTGTTCAACTCAACCGGATTGCACAGTGCGGTCGGGGTCCCAACCATTGTGCGGGTCTCACCGAACTGATCGACCATGTTGAACGTGTTGCGCTCCAACCGTCCGCGATGCGACATCAGATCATAGCAGCGGAAAGCGCCAGTGCTGG
>CAKZSF010000129.1 GCA_937920575.1 uncultured Sphingomonadaceae bacterium
GGAAAGCGCAGCGCCGCCCTCACCATCTTCATCATCCTCATCTTCCTCGCTATCCTTCTTAGACGAACCGCGTGACAGATTGGCCATGCGCTCGAACAGAGTGCTGCCACCCGATGCCGCACCTGCAGCCGCGGCATCATCAGCCTCATCCGGCTCACCGGCTGCGCCGATACCGGCACCAGCGTTCTCAGAGCCCTCTGCGCCCGAAACCAGTCCGCGTCTGCGTCCTCCCGGACGAACAGGCTCGTCTTCTTCGGCAAGCTTGTCTGCACCTAAAAGCAACTCGTCTTCGTCGGTATCGGCTTCCGCTTCAGCCTCGGCCGCAGTCTCTGAGACGACTTCGTCCAAGTCGAGCGGCGCATCATCATCGTCTTCGCTGTCGACACCAACCTCTGCATCGTCCTCATCGGTGGCACCCCAATCGTCGTCACCGAAAGAGCTTTCCGTCTCATCACCTTCGTGGGATTCATTGCCATCGGACTCATCACCGTCGGACATTTCCATGCCGCTGAGGCCAAGTGGCTCATCTTCTGATGCATCTTCCTCATCAGCCTCAACCAGATCCAGATCGTCGCCCGCATCGAATGGATCCTCGGCCACTTCTGGCTCTGGTTCGTAAGCTTCCGGCTCTACTGGCTGGTCATCTGCGGCATCGGCTTCATCAGATGAAGGACCTGCATCCATGGGCAATACGGGACGCTTTGGACCGCGCGATGCCGCCAGACTAACCGGGCCATCGCTTTCACCATAACCGCCATCACTGCCATCTATGCCCGTTGCCACAACAGACACGCGGATACGGCCCGACAGTTCCGGATTGAACGCGGAGCCCCAAATGATGTTGGCCTCTTCATCCACCAATTCACGGATGTGATTGGCGGCCTCATCGACCTCAAGCAGTTTCATATCGTCGCCGCCAATGATCGAGATGATCACGCCTTTGGCACCTTGCATCGAAACGCCTTCGAGCAATGGATTGGCAATCGCGCGCTCGGCCGCTTCCAGAGCGCGATTTTCGCCTTCGCCCTCGCCAGTGCCCATCATCGCCTTGCCCATTTCACCCATCACAGAGCGAACATCGGCGAAGTCGAGATTGATGAGGCCCGGCATCACCATCAGATCAGTGATCGAGCGAACGCCTTGCTGCAGAACTTCGTCAGCCAGCTCGAACGCTTCTTTGAATGTCGTCTCTGCCTTAGCAACCAGGAACAAGTTCTGGTTCGGGATAACGATCAACGTATCAACATGCTTCTGCAACTCATCGATACCCGCCTCTGCGGCCCGCATGCGGCGAGCCCCTTCGAACAGGAACGGCTTGGTCACGACGCCAACAGTCAGCACGCCTTTACGCCGCGCCGCCTCAGCGATCACGGAGGCTGCGCCGGTGCCTGTGCCGCCACCCATGCCGGCGGCGATGAAGCACATGTTCACGCCTTCCAGCGCGCGTTCGATTTCCTCAACGGTTTCCTCAGCTGCTGCACGACCAACTTCGGGACGCGAGCCGGCACCAAGACCTTGCGTAATCTCTGGGCCGAGCTGAATGCGGGTCTCAGCAATCGAATTGTTGAGCGCTTGCGCATCAGTGTTGGCAACGATGAAATCGACGCCCTCGATTTCAGATTCAATCATGTTGCCGATGGCATTGCCACCTGCACCGCCGACACCGATTACGGTGATGCGTGGGCGCAGTTCGTCAACTGATGGTGGGCCGATGTTGATGCTCATTTGTTACCCCCTTCCGGGTAAGAATTGGCTGAATTACTGTCGGATACCTTGACACAAAGCGAATCGCGGTTGCAGCGTTGCTAGTTCTTTATCCACAGTGACTGTGTCGAGATTAGAAATACTCTTTCATTGCTCCGAACAGCCTGCGGAAACCACTTAGGCCCGCATAGCTATGAGAAATCTGGTGACGCGGCGCGAGTGAGCGCACATCGATGGGATCATCAGCGGCGTACAGAACCAGTCCCGCCAAAGTGGCAAAGCCGGGCACGGAATGCGCCTCTGGCAACCCTGTGATCGCCGGTGGTCGTCCGATCCTAACCGGCTTACCAAGCGCGTTTTGCGCGTAATCAGCAAGACCGGCCAATTCCGCACCGCCGCCTGTGATAACAACTTGCTGGCTGCGGCTGCCCGCAAAACCCATTTCTTTGAGTGCCCGGCCAATCTGGTTCATCAGTTCATCCAACTGGCTCGTCAGGATCGAAATGAGCTCTGCCCGTGGAATGCGGTTTTTGTCATCAGCGTGGCGCGCAATCGGGCCACTGCCATCGTCACCCGGCCCGTTGACCGGAATCATCTCGCGATGGTCGGTCGGGCTGGCGATGGCGGAACCGGCAACGCACTTCAGCCGCTCTGCCTGAAAACGCCTAACGCCGAATGCAGATGCCACCGCATCCGTTATATCGTCGGAACCCATCGGAATGGATTTGAGGCCAAGCAGCATGCCTGCCGCATGCACCGAGACATTGGTCACTTGTCCGCCAATTTCAATCAGCGCGACACCCAGATCGCGTTCCTCTCCAGACAGGCACGCATAGCCCGCCGCCAGAGGTGCCGCGACAACGCCGTCGACGTCGAGGTGCGCGTTTTGCACTGCCTCTGTGATGTTGCGGATCGGCGCGCCATCAGCCAGCATTACGTGAACATCGACACCGAGCCGCTCGGCATAAAGCCCCTTGGGGTTAGACACGCCATGCGCGCCATCAAGCGTGTAATGCGCTGGCTGTGCGTGCAGCACCATCCGGCCATCCGGCTCGATCCCGTTCTGAGCGGAAACGAGCAAGTCCTCGATATCCTCATCCTCGATCCGGCGACCGCCAATCTCGGTTTCGATTTTGGTCACTTTGCTGGCGAGGCCTGCGCCCGAGCATCCTACCCATACACTGGACAGGCTTGCCCCGGAAATTTTCTCGGCTCGCTCCACCGCATCGCGCACGGCATAAGTGGTGGCGGCCATATCGGTTACGTAACCGCGCTTGATCCCCTGGCTGGCACGGTGGCCGCTGCCCAGGATCACCATCTCGCCATCTTCGGTAAAGCCCGCGATCATTGACGAGATGCGGAAAGAACCGACATTCAGCGCGCCGATGACTTT
>CAKZSF010000130.1 GCA_937920575.1 uncultured Sphingomonadaceae bacterium
ATCCAGAAGGCGACCGGCTGCACCATTGTGGGGCCCAAGGAAGTCACCAAGATCGCTCCACTCGATACGGAAGTGAGCCATGGCGACACCGCTTCGCTGGGCGCTTTCACAGCCGATGTGATCGACGTGTCGGGCCACACCAACGGCCATATCGCATTCAACATCGCCGAGGCTGGCGTTGCGTTTGTTGGTGACAGCGTGTTCGCTCTCGGCTGCGGGCGCATGTTTGAAGGCGAACCCAAGCAATTCTGGGACAGTCTTTCTCGTATCAAGGCTTTGCCGCCTGAAACGACCCTGTATTGCGCGCATGAATACACACAGGCCAACGCCCAATTCGCCATCCACGCAGACCCAGACAATGCCGCTTTGCAAGAATACGTTGCCGAGATTGACCAAAAACGCAGCCGCGATGAGTGGACCGTTCCAATGGGCCTTGGCCGCGAATTGGAGACGAACCCCTTCCTGCGCGCCGATGATCCGGCCCTGATGGCCAAATGGGGCGGCGAGGAGCCGCACGAGACGTTTGCTGCGCTCCGTGCAGCCAAGGACAACTTCTGAGCACAATGCAGGCTCTGCAGGTCAATGAGCTATCGCCCGACCTATCAGGGGTCGAGCTTCTCGATCTGCCTCAACTAGATCGCAAGCCCGGTGAGGTGTTAGTGCGTGTCCACGCCGCATCGCTCAACTTTCCCGACTTGCTGATGACGCAGGGGAAATACCAGTTCAAACCCGAACCGCCTTTCGTCTCTGGCATGGAGCTAGCCGGCGAAGTGGTTGAGGCCGACCCTGAAAGCGGTTTTGAAGTTGGTGACCGCGTGATGGGCGGCGCGAAGACCGGCGGCTTTGCCAAATACGCATCAATCCCCGCCAGCAATCTGCGCGTGGCCCCTGCTGCCCTCTCCCATGCCCAAGCAGCATCTCTCGGCGCGGCCTACACCACCGCATACACCGGCCTGGTCGAGCTGGGTCGATTGGAGGAAGGTCAGAGCGTGCTTGTCACCGGCGCAAGCGGCGGCGTGGGCCTCGCAGCCTGCGACCTCGCCAAGGCGCTCGGTGCGAAAGTGATCGCTGGCAGCGGCGTCGCGGCCAAACTTGACGCAATCATCCGAGCAGTTTCACCGGACCTTGCCATCCTCACCGATGGTCGTTTCAGAGAACAGGTCAGCGACTTCACCGATGGCAAGCTCGCCGATATCGTCTTCGATATCGTGGGCGGCGATGTGTTTGATGAATGCACGCGTTGCGTCGCCTTTGGCGGGCAATTGCAAGTTGTCGGCTTCACCTCCGGCCGCATAGCCGACATCGCGACCAACATCCCGCTGATCAAAGGGTTTTCGGTCGTTGGCCTGCGTGCCGGCGAATACGCGCGGCGATTCCCTGAAAGGGGCGCTGCAATTGCTCAGGCAGTCAACGATTTGGCAGAGGCAGGCAAGATCGCGCCCGTCATTGATAGAACATTGCCGCTCTCGCAATGGCGTGAAGGTTTCAAAGCGATGGCCAACCGCGATTTGGTCGGCAAAGTGGTGCTTGAGCCCGGAAGCTAGCAAACACGCTTACCCAGCCAAAACGAAGCCCACAAAGGCAACTGCACCCACGACGCTGCTCAACACTGTCAAGCGCCGCAGAGCCTTGACCTGAAGCCCCATGATCAGACCACTCGCAACCAGCAGCAAAAGGATAACGGCCAAGATCGTCGCATAGACTTTGAACGCGGTGCTGCCCTTCGCCTTGTGGAGCTGGACCAGCCAACGGTGGAACGACGCTTCTTTGATGTCGGCATTGGCCACCAGAGGATCAGCGGTTGCCGTGATACTGATATCGCTGCGTGCGCCAGTCCATGCGAAGCTAACATCATCGCCCTCACCGCTCAGGCTGGCCTTGCCACTGGGTGCGGCAATGCCGCGCTCTTGCAATGCCGTTATGGCAATCCCCTTCAGCGCATCCTCGCTTTGGCCTGCCAGAGGCTGCTCAAGCGTGATTTGCGCGGTTTGTTCGTGCCACGCACCCTTCTCGCCCCAAGTGTACAGCGCTCCGGTCACCAGGAACATCAGCACAGCAGGGAACATGAATGCGGCGAGCAGCAAGTGAAGCTTGGTCAGGGTCGTGCGATTCAAGGTGAAGCCTTTCAAAGATTCGTATTGCGAACGCCTCGCAATAATGCACATTCTCAAAATGCCAAGAAAAAAGCGCGCCTCCTTGTGGAAACGCGCTTCAATTCTTTCGCACAGTGCAACCCAATCAGATTGATGCGATAACCTCGTCGATCAATTTGCTGTCGGAGGCCGCGTCGTGACCCTTTGCGATCAGATTGCGGCTTGCCGCTGCTGAAGCCTCAGCGGCCTTACGGCGGACATCGTCGACAGCGTCGCGCTCGGCAGCAGCAATTTTGTCTTCAGCCATGCGCTTGCGACGTTCAACCAAAGCCTTGCTGTCAGCCTCTGCCTTCTCGAGGATAGAGTCCGCTTCAGTCTTAGCGTTTTCAACCATGGCCTCTGCGTCTTTTTCCGCATTGGCGATCTTGGCCGAATATTCATCGCGCAAAGCTTCCGCTTCAGCACGTAGGTTCTTGGCTTCGTCCAACTGGTTGCGAATCTCGGCAATCTTGTTGTCGAGACCGCCCGTGATCAGCTTAGGCACGCCTTTCCAGACGAAGATCAGGATGAGCACCAGCATCGCGACTGAAACCCACTGGTAAGGCTCCAAATACAACGCGGTCGGCGTCGATTTGCCGCCTTCTTCGGCAGCGCCCGCTAAGAGCGAAACGAGATTAGCCATTGGCCATGGCTCCTTTCACAGCTTTCGAGGCGTTTGCCTTGGTCACCTTGATACCGGCAATGCGTTTGACGATGTCTTGCGCGGCTTCTGCAGCAACGCCTTCCACTTCGCTCAACGCAGCAGAGCGGGCATCACCGATCCGCACTTCCGCCTCAGCCAATTTCTTGTCGAGGCGTTTCTGTGCAGCCGCGACTTTCTTCTCAGAATTGGCAGCAGCTTGCGCCTTCGCCTCTGAAACTACGGCTTGGGCCTTCGCGCGATTTTCATTCTCGCGATTGCGCCACGCCTCTTCTTCTTCGTCAGCCTTGTCACGTGCTGCCTGAGCAGCGGCCAGATCATTGGCGATTTGCGTGTCGCGTTGGCTGACGGTTTCCATCACGCGCGGGACCATGCCCCGCCCGACTACGAAAAAGACGATGCCAAAGAACACCAGCAACCAGAAAATCTGGCTGGAATAGGTTTCAGCTAATTGCGCTATCTGAGGCATGCGGCGTTTCCGTGCATTGGTATCGTTGAATCAGAAAGGTGTGGCAGGGCCATTGCGGCCCCGCCCCATCAATTCTTAAGCAACGAAGATCAGGATCATTGCAACGACGAACGCCAGCAGGCCGAGAAGCTCGGCAGCGGCGAAGCCGATGAACAGACGGCCTTGTTGGCCATCCGCAGCGCCCGGATTGCGAAGCGCACCTTCGAGGAACGAACCGAAGACGTTACCCACACCGGTTGCAGCCAGGCCGGCACCAATTGCAGCGAGGCCTGCACCGACGAGCTTTGCAGCTTCTGCTTCCATTTCAAATACTCCTTATAAAAACCTGATTGATTGTACAAAATTGCTTAGTGAAGATGTTCCGCGTCATTGATGTAGAGCGATGTGAGCAGCGCGAAAACATAGGCCTGAATGCCGGCCACGAGGATTTCGAGCGCGCTGATCGCGATCATCAATGTGAAACTGGGGATGCCGATGAAGGCACCGTAACCTGCGCCTGCGTTCACGCTGTCGATGACGAAGCTCGACAAAACTTTCAGCAGAACGTGCCCCGCCATCATCGCAACGAACAAACGCAGTGCGAGGCTGAATGGGCGCACCATGAAGGAAATCAGCTCGATCACCGGGATCAGCCACATCAGCCACAGCGGCGTGCCGTGCGGAACAAACAGACTGAAGAATTTGAAGCCGTGCTTCCAGAAGCCGACGATCAACACGATCGAGAAGCTCATCACGGCGAGAACGCCGGTGACAGTAAAGTGGCTAGTGAAAGTGAACGGGTGAACCCCAACGAGGCCGAGCGGCAACAGGCCGAGCAGGTTGGCGAATAGGATGAACATAAACAGCGAGAAGATATATGGCAGATAGGTCCGCCCCTCTTTGCCGATGTTGGCTTCCAGCATGTCGTCGATAAAGCCGGTGAAGCTCTCGACCATCATTTGCCAACGGCCAGGCACCAGCTCACGCTTCATGCCGCCCACCATGAACAGGGTCAGCAGGATTGTGGTGATCATCATCCACATCGCGCTGTTCGTAAACGCGATGTTGAACCCAGCAATTTCCCAGTTCTCCGAACCCAGCATGGGCTCGATAGCGAACTGTTTCATCGGGTCGACTTTGCCTTCTTCGGCTGCCACGTGATGCCTCTGCAATCTCTTACGGAACCCGCTAGCTCTCGATCAATCCTCGTCAGAGGCCTGACCGGACTGCGTGTTCGCCATCCGGAAAACGTTTCTGAAGGCAACAACTATTCCGAGGAACAATCCCACCAACAGGCCCCATGGCGTCGTGTCGAACAAGGCATCGACTGCCCATCCGATCACTAAGCCTCCGAAAAGCCCACCCAGAAGATCCGCCAGTACGCGGTTGCCAGCACGATAATTCGTATCGGCACCTTGCACCTGTGGCTCTGTGCGATCCTCTTCGCGCTCTTGAGCAGCTTTCAGCCGCTTCTCGAGCGCATCGATTCGCGCATCTTCAGCGATAGGTTCCCGTGCGGGTTTTTCTTCGCTCATGCCTTGCTCCTTTTCAAAGGGTTGCACGACACGGGCAAGACTTACCCGCCGAGGGCGCGCTCCCCTTAGGCGGGGGGTATAGCCAAGTCAACTGCCGCAGGCGGTGTTTTCACGGGTGTGCGCAGTGATAGTTTGGCTACCACAAAAACATGCGCCGCCTACACGGGTGTCACAAAGACAATACCCATGACGCAACGCGCAATCAGTGTTCGATTAATTGCAGCTTTCAGCCGGCCTATCAAGGACAGCGTGGATCGCGATCCGGAGCGTTGGCATCACGCTTCTTCCAACCACCGTTGTAGGCCTGATACATTTCGCCAGTCGTGGTGCGCGATATGAGTAAACACCCGGCCGTGAAGGCATATTCTTCCAAGGTTGCATTCGCCGCTTGCGCCTTCTCGGCATAAACTGCCCGGCGTTGGATATTGATGTCGTTTACAATCCGGCGCAAATCAGCGGTTTCCGCGCCGACGATGCCGATATAGCCGTCCATTTTCTCGCCGACTTGGCCATTGGCGCGCGCAGCGGCATAGGCCGGATCGCGCATTGCATAGGCAGCGCCGGTGAACCCTGTGATCGCGGTGATCGCCGCAGCAGCAGCAAGGATCGTCTTAGTCGGTTTCCAATTTTTCAGCATAATCAATACCTTAAAAAATATCCGAATTCTCTTCAATCGTATCACCCGCATCTTCGGCGAGCCGGTAAATCACTTCCTGCGTGATGTTAATGTTGAGCTCGATCACGATGGGTTTGTCCGGCGCTTCCACCGTTACACATCCACCGATGCCGAGAGCCATCACTCCCACCAAAACTGCTCTGATTGCGCCCCGTCTTTTCATACGGCCCTTATGCGCAGCACAGCAGCACACAGTCAATTTCGATAATGGTTTGGAGCATCTTGGCTTGATGGACGCTGAATGGCCCATTCGGAGGATCATTCATCTAGTCTCTCCACGGTTTCTTGCAGCGTCTCTGCCTCGCGCGGTGGCAACCCACGATCGTCAGCCACCAACCCCACATCGCGCGGGTCTCTGACAAAAGACGGATCATACAGCGATCTCAGCGATGTGAGCAGCTTGTAGAATGGTGCCTTGATGTTGACGTTAAATTCAATCGGCAGTTCGGCAATCTGGCGGGTGATGAAGTTCTGATTGGCGCCCTCGCCTTGGGAAACGCCGTCAAACTGGATTTTCGTAACCAGGTCACCCGTCAACGGTCCATCAATTTGAACTGACATGCTTTCAAAATCGAGTGAACGTAGCGAACGGAACGCGAAATTGGCGATTGCGCCCATATCCTCGTAAGTCAGTTCGCCGACATAAGACAGGTTCCCGCCTGGGTCGCGCGCGGTAAGCTTGCCCCCGACGATGCGCCCATCCACGCCTTCGAACACCAATGGCAACTCGCCATCAAAAGTGCCCGTAGCGCTAATATTGCCCAGCTCCATCTGTTGAATGAACTGTGCCGCTTCAGCACCTTTGATGACCATCGTGAACTCACGGCGTTCTTCACTGGAAAAGCCAAACCGGGATGGCTTTAACGTCAAGGTGCCACCTAGGAACGGCCAAGTCCCCTCCTGCAACATCAGTATCTCGCCATTCTCAATGCGATAATCGAGCATTCCGTCAAAGACCTCGATGCCCGGATTGATCGATTGAACGGCGATCTGCTGGTCTGGCGGGGTCGTAAAATTCAGCAAGTC
>CAKZSF010000131.1 GCA_937920575.1 uncultured Sphingomonadaceae bacterium
GCAATGATCACTTCCTGCTCTGTCGAGGGGCCGGTTGTGCCATCGGATACCGCAATGGAGGCAACGCGCAAATTGTGCGCCGCCGGATCGTAGAGATTCACTCCATATTGCCCCGAACCCTCCAGCTCGAGCGCGGACAGAACGAATTCCTCCGCGTTGAACGGGCTGTAGACGAAGCCTTTCAGGCCGCCTCCGCGCTCGTCACTGCGGAACACGGGCAAGTATATCAGGAAGCCGGGCTCTGGCTGATCGCCCTCTTGTCGCAACAAGACCGGCCCGCTGGCGGTCGCAAGCCGGGTATCCGCTGCTGCATCCATAGCTGCCCGGCGGATTGGTTCTGAATACATATCAAAACCGGATGCACGCCTGTTGCGCTCTGAATCGGGTTCAAGATAAGTCACCGGGACAAGCACGTCTGTGCCCTCTTGCGGGCGCGGGGTAACAGCGAAAGCCCGGCTCTGCTCGGCAGAGATACGCGCCTCAAACGCCGCCAGCTCCTCGGTCCGGATCTGCTTTGCCCAACCGATTCCATCGGCTCCGCGGAAACCGTTGTCCTGCGTAAGCTGGCGAACATAGGTTCGAAATTGAGCTTCCGGTATTTCACCTTGCGTGGCGAACAGGGCCGCACCTGCGCGCAGCAGCGCCGACGACGTGGCCGCGCGCCGTTCCAACGCAGAGGCAATCAGCGCGGTCGTCTTAACCTGTTGGGCCTGATGGCGGGCCTTCATTCCGCGTTCGATGGCCACCACGCTGGCCAGTGCGATTGCCATAGTGATCAGAAAAATCGCTATCGGAGCCGCACGGGGATAGCGTACAAGCCAGCGGCGCGCAGGTCTGCCACCCTTTGGTTTGCCCCCATTTGTTGAAATTGGCGGTTCCAATGCTATCCTTCCCAATGCGCGTTTGCGCTGCAATGCAGCCATAACGCATTGATAGGGGAACCGTGCAAGACTCAAAGCGTTCCGGTAATGAAGACACTTAAAAACTCGCCAGCCTGAGGGATCATTTCAGGCGCGAGCAATTGGACAAAATCTGCAAAACGCAATGGCTGACAACACTTCACCTCAAGCGCCAAAGGGCGGCAATGACGCCGACAAACAGGACGCTCCACCCGGATGGGCGAAGGGCCTGCGCCAACTCTACGATTCTGTCGTGGAAGAGCCGCTGCCCGACGATTTCCAGCATCTCCTCGACAAGCTTGATAGCGACGATTCGTGAGCAAGCCGGGAGGGGACACACCAAAACGCAGCGCGGCAGAGCGGGCAGAGTTCAAGAAAGAGCTCACCGGTGTTGTGCCGCATTTGCGCGCCTTTGCCCGCGGCCTGTGTGGTCGCCCCGATATGGCGGATGATCTGGTGCAGGAAACCATGCTGAAGGCGTGGGCCGCACAGGAACGTTTTGAGCCCGGAACGTCGATGCGTGCGTGGACATTTGTGATCCTGCGCAACGCCTATCTCACCGATATGCGGCGCAACCGGTTCCGCGGCGAATATGACGAATTGACCGCCGAGCGTATTTTGACTGCGCCGGCCGGGCAGGAAGAACCGATCCACCTATCCGATCTGCACCGTGCATTGCTCACTCTACCAGCCGAACGCCGCGAGGCGTTGCTGCTGGTGGGTGCAGGCGGATTTTCTTACGAAGAGGCCGCTGAAATTTGCGGCTGCGCCGTGGGCACGATCAAGAGCCGTGTTGGCCGTGCCCGCGCGACGCTGACATCTATGCTGGAAGAAGGCAGCATGCCCGAACGATCGAGCGATGATCCGCTAGCGCACCGCGCCATTCTGGAAGAATTGGACGAAGTCGCCGCCGGTCGCGGCGAGGCCGTCCCTACCCGCTAGTTGGCGTTCATTTCATGCGCCGGACAGCAAACGGCCCGCCACCTGGATGAGGGAGCGGGCCGCTTTTGATTGGCAGTAACTGCCTGTCGCGCGATTAGTACGTCCAGGTCGTGCCGCGTGCCAAGTTTTCGGCTGCGAATGCCCAGTTGAGCTTCCCGTCAATCACTGCCTTCAGATAGGCAGGGCGCGCGTTTTGGTGATCGAGATAGTAGGCGTGCTCCCACACGTCGATGGTCAGCAGCGGGTTGAAACCGCTGTCTGCCAGCGTATCGCCATCATGGGTTTCTTCGATCGACAGCTTACCGTCTTTCTCCGCCAGCCATACCCAGCCGCTGGCAAAGTGGCCAACGCCGCGGTTGGCAAATTCTTCTTTGAACGCGTCGAGCGAGCCGAACGTCTCGTCAATCTTCGCGGCCAGATCGCCCTCTGGTGCGCCGCCATCAGCAGCCATGGAATGCCAATAGAAGGCGTGGTTCCACGTTTGCGCCGCATTGTTGAACAGACCTTGGTTTGAACCGCGTGCAGCCGCCACGACCTCTTCCAGCGATTTTTCGGCCAGATCGGTGCCATCAATGGCCGCGTTCATTTTGTCGACATAGGCCTTGTGGTGCTTGCCATGGTGGAAGCTCAAAGTATGGGCCGAAACGGCTGGTTCCAGCGCGGTGTCAGCATAAGGTAGCGGGGAAAGTTCAAAGCTCATTGCGATCTCCATTCATCAGAAATTTTGCATGTTGTTTGTTGGTATAATGCACGAGTGACGCTTTCGTTGCGAATGCGCGCCGAATCAAGGGGCGGCAGGCCTATTCTTTTGGCAAACCTGCCTCACCGATGCCGCGATCAACAGCACTGGTCACTCCAAGATTGGCCGTCACATTGGCCAGCGTCCGCATAATATCGGGCAACATCTCCACCGCGACCAAAATAGCCAGCGGCTCCACCGGCACACCCATTG
>CAKZSF010000132.1 GCA_937920575.1 uncultured Sphingomonadaceae bacterium
GGGCGAAAAAGCGGCGTTGGGTGTGTTCTGGAAAGAAGAGCGCAACATCATTGACCAGCTGCGCTGCTGGCCACCTGCCAAATTGTCACGATTGGTTGAACGGTTGATGGAGCTGCACCGCACTTTGCTGGCGAACAATCAAGGGGCTGAGCTGTTGCTGGCCAATGAACTGACCACGATTGCGCGGTTCGCTCGCGGCAAGGCGCGGCAAGCCTAGCGGTGATCAGGCGAGGCTTTGCTCGCCGCTTTCCAGCCACAGTTTTAGCGCGACTGTTTGCCGCGCTTGAGCGCGAATTTCTGGATTGGTCAATTCACCTGCGCGCGCCATGGCCTTCTTGGCGAATTCTATGGGTTGCGACCCATGCTGAACGACGCGGCCAATAATCCCGCCACGGTTGTCCCACTCGGCCACCAACCGGCTTGCCCGACGGTGATCGAGATCCTGCAGCAGCAAATCCGGCGCTGCCTCCACAATCGCAGTTGGGGTAGGGTGCGGGCATTGCGAGGCTGCGAATGTTCCGGGCCGCCACCAGCGATCCACCAGAGCCAGCATCAGCGCTGCACCGCGTGACCATTCTTCTCGCTCTGCCCGTTCCCACAATTTGGGCCAATCCGGCGTCCAACGTTGCAGCAGGAAATCGATATCGGCCAGCACCAGCGGGCCGGCATCGAGCCAATGCGAATAGGCGGAATGGATCACGACATGCATAAACATGTCTTCTTCGCAGAGATAGCGCGCCGGATCATCCGCATCCCCGGATCGCGTCCGCTCAAACATAGCCGGATCCGGAACAGGCATTGGCCGGTGCGCCTCGTGATGATCTTCCCACAGCGCGCGATGGATTTCCAAAGCGAGGCCATCCGGAGAGATCAGCTCGGGCAGTTCCTTGCCATCCTCTGACCCTTCATGGTCTTTGCCCAAAGTCCATCCCGAATCCCGCACGATATCCCACGCCACTTGTGCCTGCGCACGCTGGGTCGTCAACAAGTCGAGATCACGCATGGGCCGCAATTCAGGTGCAGGCCAAACATACCAGCCGAGCCAAGCGCCCTTTAGAGCGACCGTCTCAATCCCCTCGCTGCGCAAGGTGCGGACCAGATCGAACATCGCCCCTCTTTGCGCGAGCATTTCAATCGCTGCATCGCGTGCCGCCTGGCCCCATCCTTCGCGAAGAGCCGGAGGAACGGGCAAACTGCGTCCGACAGAGTTCGACAGAAGAGGTTGCAGCCGGTGTTGATGCGCCATTGCATCGATCACCAGCCATTCGTCATGCAGCAGCAAGGCATCGGCCTCTGGCAATGCCGCTCCTGGCGCCAAAAACCGCAGGAGAACGCGTCTTAACTCAGACTTGCGTTCTTCACTTATCATCGTCTTGCTCAGCTGCCCGGGACAGAGAATGTCCCGCTCACTCTACCACCTTCGCTGCTCGATGCGTTGGGTGCGCTGTCCACGCTGGAAACGCCGCTGTTGAGATCGATCACCAGACGACCACCTTGCAAGCGGTCAGAGCCGCGCGCGACTTTCACATTACCCGACAGCGTAATGATCCGGCGGTTGAAATCGTAAATACCCACGTCGCCGCGAACAGTCTCTCCGCCGCGATTCACGCTGACTCCGCCCGTGGCGGTCAGGCGCTGAATGTCGAGCGAGCCGTTGTTGGTGTAGTCAACTGTGGCGCGCGCGGTGCGCAAAGTAAGACGGTCCTGCCGGATCACGACATTGCCAGACAGGACGAGACGGTTTTGGTTGTCGAGCAGATCAAGCGCATCGGCATCAAAATTAACCGGCGCGTTGCTGTTATGCCCCCCAATCGCTTGTGCAGACAATTGTTGCGCGCCAACCAGCACCGTCGCGGTGAGTGCAAACCCAAGCCCGGCGCTGCGCATCATTTTGCCAATCTCGATCATGGTTTCGGTACTCTCAATTGACCCGGTACGAGCCGAAGTTTGACATTGCCGTTCAACCGTAGACGGCGTTGATCCAGTTCTGCAACCATTCGATCCGCAGACCAACTGCCACCCGGTACAGTGCCTTGCACGCGGCCAGCGCTTTCAATGCGGCGCGCCGTTAGGTCGACCATCACCGAATTGCCAGCGAATGTCCCGCCCGGTGTTGTTCCGGAGAAGCGGCTGTCGGTGGTCATCCGGCGGCCATCGATATCGACATTAACGCCGGTTCCCTCGGCTGTGTTGCGGCCGTCAGTGCCTTCAATCCGCCCTTGCCCGGTTGCCTGACGAGTCTTGAGATCAACTGACACATTCTGCGCGTCCAGCCGGTAACCATTGGCAGCCTCAAAATGCACAATGCCGTCGACCGAAACGCGCTCTTGATCGAGATGGTACAAGCCAGCCTTTGCGGTCACTTCTGCAGGGCCATCCTCCAGCAAAATCTGCGCGCGCAGATCACTCAACCGAACCAATGGTTCCGTGGCAGTGCGCTGCACCGCTTCGCCTGCGCGCAAGGTGAAGGGACGCCCCATGTCATCCTTGCCGCGATACATCGCATTGCTCACGCTCAGCCGGTTGTCAGCGACGGCGACTTTGTTGCGATCAAGCAGGAAGCTGATCTCGCCGCGCGGCGCGAGTGGGGCAAGAATCATCACCGCAGCCAGCGCACCGATCAGGGCCGGCAGTCCGATAGCGAGCAACCGCACGATCCGGTCGTGCGTGCCGCCCGGCCGCGCCAGATAGCGGCGCTTGTTTTGGACAATGTCAGCTTCGGTACTCATTGTGGCAATCCAGTGCCTCACCCTAGATTAGCTGTGGCTGAAGATGTCGTGCTCTTCCCAACCGGCGATGTCGAGCCGCGCGCGTGTCGGGAGGAAATCGAAACAGGCCTGCGCCATCTCCAGCCGCCCTTCGCGCTCCAGCCGTTCGATCAGGATCGTGCGCATCCGGTGGAGATAGCGCACGTCGCTGGCCGCGTATTCGCGCTGAGCCGCGTTCAGCTCCGCACCGCCCCAGTCCGAGCTCTGCTGTTGTTTGGAAATATCCTCGTTCAGCAATTCGCTGACCAGATTCTTCAGACCGTGGCGATCCGTGTAAGTGCGGATCAGCTTGCTGGCGATTTTGGTGCAGAATACTGGCGCGGCCATCACGCCCAGATAATACTCAATCGCCGCCAGATCGAACCGCGCGTAATGGTACAGTTTCACCCGGTTCGGATCAGCCAAAATGGCTTTCAGATTGGGTGCCGCATAGTCGCTGTCCGGGGCGAACCGAACGAGATGCTCATCCCCGCTGCCATCGCTGATTTGCAGCAGGCAGAGCCGGTCGCGGCGCGTCACCAGCCCCATAGTTTCGGTGTCGACCGCCAGCGGTCCGTCGCCCGCCAGCACGCCGTCGGGCAAGTCTTCTTCATGAAAATGCACTGTCATACCCGCGCTTTAGGCTGATTGTGGATTGGAGGGAAGGGGCGCTGGCGTGGTTTCACCATGCGGCCTAGCATCAACACATGACGAACGAAGCCATCCCCGGCAGTTGGCGCGCGGCGTTGGAGCCGGCGCTCGCATTGCCGCAAAGCCGTGCGCTGGGCGGGTGGCTGCGCGCTGAGGAAGAGGCTGGCAAGGTGATCTATCCACCGCGCGGGACTCGGCTGGCCGCGCTGGAGCATACGCCGCTCGACGCGGTGAAAGTCGTGATATTGGGGCAGGACCCCTATCACGGGCCGGGTCAGGCGCATGGGCTGAGCTTTTCCGTCCCACAGGGGATTAGGCCGCCGCCTTCGCTCGTGAACATTTTCAAGGAGCTGGAAAGCGATCTGGGAATTCCTCACCCTAGTCACGGCAATCTGGAAAGTTGGGCCAAGCAAGGCGTGTTGCTGCTCAACAACACGTTGACGGTGGAGGCGCATCAGGCGGGCAGCCATGCGGGCAAGGGCTGGGATGCTATCACCGATGCTGCGGTGCGCGCGGTCGCGTTGCGCGACGAACCCAGCGTGTTTATCCTTTGGGGCAGCCATGCGCAGAACAAGGCGAAACGGATCCCCGCAATTGCCGCCTCGGGTCGCCATCTGGTGATCGCATCGCCGCATCCCAGCCCGCTGTCTGCCTATCGCGGGTTCTTTGGTTCCAAACCTTTCAGCCAGAGCAATGCATTTCTGGAGAGCCATGGACGCGGGGCGATCGACTGGGCATTGTAGCGCGCATGCCAAAAAGAATGACAACGGAAGAGGCACACGCTGCGCTGCTCGCAAGGCAGACACAGCTGGATGAGGAAGACGCGATCACGCAAGACGATCGCGCGCCGGTGACGTTGCAGCAAGACAGCGTCGGGCGGCTCAGTCGAATGGACGCGATGCAACAGCAAGCGATGGCGCAAGCGACGGAGCGCCGCCGTCAGGGCGAACGCACGCGAATAAAGGCGGCGCTTGCGCGGTTGGACGAGGGCGAGTGGGGCTATTGCCTTGCTTGCGGTGAGGAAATTGCCGAGGCGCGATTGCAGCACGATCCCAGTGTGGCAACTTGCGTGAA
>CAKZSF010000133.1 GCA_937920575.1 uncultured Sphingomonadaceae bacterium
CGGGTGTTGTGCTGGGGATCGTAACCGCGGATTGCGCGCCCATCCTGCTGGCTGACAAAGATGCAGGCGTTATCGGCGCAGCGCATGCTGGATGGCGCGGAGCGGCCACGGGTGTCATCGCCAACACTGTCGCCGCAATGGAGGCTTTGGGGGCCAGCCGCGCCAACATCGCTGCCGCTATCGGGCCGTGCATTGCAAAAGACAGCTATGAAGTCGGTGATGATATGCGCGGGAACTTTGCCGATGCTGATCATCGTTTCTTCGCGCCGGGCAAACCGGGCCATTGGCAATTCGATTTGGAAGGGTTTGTCGCGGCGCAATTGGACCGCAGCGGCGTGGGGCGAATCTCTGGCCTCAGTCTGGACACTTACAAGGACGAGCAACGCTTCTATTCCTTTCGTCGGGCCACGCATCGCGGTGAGGCCAACTATGGCAGACAGCTGTCGCTGATCGGATTGGCGGCGCTCTAATCCTCCGTCTTTCTACGAAGTTGCGTAGAACTGTATGCTGCTTGCCAAAAAGGCGGTTGGCAGCGCGCCAAATCGCGTCTATCAGCGCGCCAAATCTGGTGTTTTGTATCCGTAAGAAGATGCATAGCCCAGACCGAGAGGGGCTTTTCCGAAGGCGCAAATTTATCAGGCGTCGCGCATGTGCGGCGACACGAAAAAGGCAAGGTTAATGGCAGAGACCACTGGCACTGCAGAGACACAAGAATTGGCGGCTGAGGCTGGCGGTGAAGAAGGCGTGCGTCGTCGCGACTTTATCAATATCGCAGCGATTTCAGCTGGCGGCGTAGGCGGGCTAACGGTGTTGTATCCGTTGGTGAGCCAGATGGCCCCATCCAAGGACGTGCTCGCAGAAAGCACAACCGAACTGGACATTTCTTCGGTAGAGCCGGGTCAAGCGATCAAGGCAATCTTCCGCAAGCAACCTGTGTTTGTGCGCAATCTGACACCTGACGAGATCGCAGAGGCGAATGCCACACCCGTGGGCGATCTGCGCGATCAGGAATCGCTGGCTGACCGCACGAAGGAAGGCCGCGAGAACATCCTGGTCACAATGGGCGTGTGTACGCACCTCGGCTGTGTTCCATTGGGCGCTGCTGAAGGCGAGAATAAGGGCGAGTATAACGGCTATTTCTGCCCGTGCCACGGCTCGCACTACGACACCGCAGGACGCATTCGCAAAGGTCCGGCGCCGACCAATCTGGTTGTGCCGGAATATGAATTCGCGTCCGACACCGTGATCCGCATCGGCTAAGGCTAGAGAGAGAAATTATGAGCTTCCCCTGGGCCAAGCAATACGAACCCGCCAACGACTTCACGAAGTTTTTGGACGAGAAACTGCCGCTGCCGCGTTTTGTCTATAACGCAGTGGGCGCTGGTTATCCGGTTCCGCGCAATCTGAACTATTTCTGGAATTTCGGCGTCCTGGCCGGATTTTGTCTGGTTCTGCAGATCATCACTGGTGTGGTCCTCGCGATGCACTATGCCGCCGACGCAACGGTTGCGTTCGACAAGGTCGAGCACATCATGCGCGACGTGAATTACGGCTGGTTGATGCGCTATGCGCACGCCAACGGTGCCAGCTTCTTCTTCATGGTCATTTATCTGCACATCTTCCGCGGCTTCTTCTACTCATCGTACAAGGCCCCGCGCGAGATGATCTGGTTGCTCGGCGTAACGATCTTCCTGCTGATGATGGCAACCGCCTTCATGGGCTATGTGCTGCCATGGGGCCAAATGAGCTTCTGGGGCGCGAAAGTGATTACCGGCCTGTTCGGCGCGATCCCGCTGGTGGGTGAGCCGCTGCAAATCTGGCTTCTGGGTGGCTATGCGCCGGATGATGCAGCGTTGAACCGCTTCTTCAGCCTGCACTTCCTGCTGCCCTTTGTTATTGCGGGCGTTGTGATCCTGCACATCTGGGCACTGCACATTCCCGGCTCATCGAACCCCACGGGTGTCGAGATCAAGTCGGAAAGCGACACGGTCCCGTTCCACCCATATTACACCGCGAAAGACGGTTTCGGGCTGGGTGTGTTCCTGATCCTGTTCTCGATCGTGGTGTTCTATCTGCCGACGATGCTGGGTCACGCGGAAAACTACATTCCCGCTAACCCGCTTTCTACACCGGCGCTGATCGTTCCGGAATGGTATTTCTATCCATTCTACGCGATCCTGCGGGCCTTCACGATTGATGTGACCATTCCGTTCACCGGCATTGTGCTGATCAAGGCGCAGCTGCTGGGCGTCATCGCGATGTTTGCATCGATCCTGATCTGGTTCTTCCTGCCATGGCTGGACAAGTCACCTGTGCGCAGCGGCCATTATCGCCCGCTGTTCCGCAAGTTCTTCTACGTGTTCTTGCTGTGCATGGCCATCTTGTTCGTCTGTGGTGGCGCACCGGCTTACGAGCCGTACATCATGCTCAGCCAGATCGCGACGGCGTATTACTTCCTGCACTTCCTGGTGATCCTGCCGATCGTCTCCTCGATTGAACAGCCCAAGGAACTGCCTTTCTCCATCACCGAAGCGGTGCTGGGCAAGGACGACAAATCTGTGCTTGATAAACCTGCCGCGGCGAAAGCCTGAGGCGAGAAGCATTCGGAAACGAGAGATACTACTATGATCCGCATCGGCGCATTGGCCCTCGGCTTCTTCTTCTTCGCTACGGTGATCTTTTGGTCATTCATTCCGGGCGCGTACACGCATTTCTTTGGCGAGCATCCGCCCAAGGCGGCTGAGAAAGTGTTCCATCTGGAGCCGAAGGACGTGTCCTTCTCGTTTGATGGGCCATTCGGTAGCTGGGATGCGCAACAGCTTCAGCGCGGCCTGAAAGTGTACAAGGAAACTTGCGCAGCGTGTCACAGCCTCGAGCAAGTCTCGTTCCGCAGCCTGTCAGAAATTGGCTACACCGAAGCAGAAGTGAAGGCGATTGCCGCTGAGTTCACTGTGCCGGGTGTCAACCCTGACACGGGCGAAGCGGAAGGCCGCCCGGGTCTGCCAACAGACAAGTTTCCTTCGCCTTACGCGAATGACATTGCTGCTGCCGCTGCGAACAATAACGCGATCCCGCCTGATCTTTCGCTGATGCCGAAGGCCCGCAAGGGCGGCGCACCATATATCTATTCGTTGCTGACCGGTTATCAGGATCCACCTGCAGAACTGCTGCAGAAATACCCCGAAGCGAAGCCGGGCCCGGGCTTGAACTACAACCCGTATTTCAAGAACCTCAACATCGCGATGGTCGCGCCACTGACGGTCGATGGCCAAGTGACCTATGATGATGGAACCGAAGCCACCGTTGATCAAATGGCCAAAGACGTGTCAGCTTTCCTAAGCTGGACTGCAGAGCCAACGATGATTGAGCGCAAGCGCACTGGCTTCTGGTGGATCGGCTTCCTGATCTTCGCCACGATTTTGGCCTATCTGTCGAAAAAGCAGGTGTGGTCATCGATCAAGGGCAAAGACTGATCGAGGGATCAGCCTAGTCATGCCAACCATGACACCGGAGCAGCTCAAATCGCTGGTCCGGACGGTGCCTGACTTCCCCGAAACGGGCATCCAATTTCGCGACATCACCACGCTGATCGGGCATGGCGAGGGGCTGGCTTCGGCTGTCTCTCTGCTGGCCGAACGGGCCAAAGCCGCTGACGCGCAGCTGATCGCAGGAATGGAGGCGCGCGGCTTCATCTTTGGAGCAGCCGTGGCCGCGCAACTGGGCCTAGGCTTTGTCCCCATTCGCAAGCCCGGCAAACTGCCGATTGAAACCATCGGCGAGGATTACGCGCTGGAATATGGCACTGACCGGCTCGAGATTGATCCGGGCGCTATTGCTGACGGCCAACGCGTCGTCATCGTCGACGATTTGATTGCGACCGGGGGAACAGCGTTGGCCGCAGCCAAATTGTTGCGCCGCGCCGGGGCGATGTTGTCGCATGCCCTTTTCGTAATCGACTTGCCAGAATTGGGCGGCGCAGAGAAATTGCGTGACGCAGATTTGACTGTCGATGCGCTGTTTGATTTCGAGGGCGCGTAATCGCATCAGCCAATGCATGTTTGACGCCGCGCGTCTGGCCCGCCAAAGCAACCGCATAGGATATGGATAACCCAGCTCTCATCATTGCCCTCATCGGTATGCTTGGCATCGGCGCGCAATGGATTGCGTGGCGCACGGGCTGGCCCGCGATTGTGCTGATGCTAGTGGCAGGCTTTATGGCCGGGCCGATCTTCGGCGTGATTGATCCGAATGCGGCATTTGGCGATTTGCTCAGCCCGCTGATTTCTATCGGTGTCGCGCTTATCCTGTTCGAAGGCGGGCTTAGCCTAGACTATCGCGAGCTGCGCAAGGCGGGCGATGGCGTGGCGCGACTGGTTTTCTTGGGCGTTCCACTGGGCTGGGTGTTTGGTGCATTGGCTTGCCATTACGTGGCGGGATTATCTTGGCCCGTTGCGATTGTCTTTTCCGGCATTCTGGTGGTGACCGGGCCAACCGTGGTGATGCCCCTCTTACGCCAAAGCACGGTGCAGCAACGCCCCGCTGCCATTTTAAAGTGGGAAGCCATCGTCAACGATCCAGTAGGCGCCTTGTGCGCCGTGATCGCGTTCGAATATTTCTACAAACTGGCAGAAACGCCTAACGCAACAGTTGTGGAGGTCGTGCCTCCGCTGATTATTGCCGCAGTCATCGCAGGCGTGATCGGCTACGCAGCGGCGAAATTTGTGGCCTACACGTTCCCGCGCGGCATCGTGCCGGAATTCCTCAAAGTGCCTGTCCTGCTGGTGCTGGTGGTGGGCATTTTCGTGGCCTGCAACGCGATTGAGCATGAGGCTGGGCTGGTGGCCGTGACCGTCATGGGCATTGCGCTTGCCAATATGCACGTCTCCAGCCTGCGCAGCATTCATCCGTTCAAGCAGAACATCGCGGTGCTGCTGGTTTCCGGCATCTTCATTCTGCTGTCCGCCTCGCTCGATTTCGAACAATTGCGCGATTTCCAATGGGAGTTCGGCCTGTTCCTGCTCGCGCTGATCCTGCTTGTGCGTCCGGCGACAATTTTGATCAGTCTGCTGTTCAGCTCAGTGCCATGGAATGAACGGCTGTTCCTAGCCTGGATCGCTCCGCGTGGGATTGTGTTGGTGGCGATTTCTGGCCTGTTCGCGATCCGCCTGGTCGAAATCGGCTATGATGAAGGCAGCCTTCTGATCGGCCTCAGCTTTGCCGTAGTGGTCGCGACAATCATCTCCAGCGGATTCACCGCTGACCTTGCCGCGCGGCTTCTTAAGGTGAAAGGCGAAACGCGGCCTGGCCTGCTGATTGTGGGTTCGTCCCAATGGTCTGTCGCACTGGCTCAACACATGCACGATCTTGAGACGCCCGTGTTGATAGTCGATTCCAGTTGGGAGCGATTGGGCCGAGCGCGGCGTGCGGGATTACCAACCTATCACGGCGAAATCCTGAACGAAGCGACGGAGCACAACCTTGATCTGGCGCCATTTCAGGTGCTCGTCGCGGCAACCGATAATGAGGCTTACAAC
>CAKZSF010000134.1 GCA_937920575.1 uncultured Sphingomonadaceae bacterium
GCCTTCTTCGCCTGGCTTGATTTCAGTCAGATCGGCATCGAACAATTTGGTGGAGCGGCCCGGTAAAGCGGCAAACTTGCCGCCTCCCGATGACCCAGCAGCGGTGGTGACGACAATGGCCGTACCCGAACTTTCGCTCGAACCCAGCGCATCGACAATCACGAGGCCTGAATTCTGCGCAAGCAAGCGCTGCTTCACATCTTCGCTGAACATCGCACCAGAGCTGGTAACCTGTCGCAAGCTGGCAATCGCGTCAGAGCCATGCGCCGCGTTCTCCAAAGCGTCTGCCAACGGAAGTGCAAAGGCATCGCCAACGATGAACCAGCCCTTTGCTCCCAGCCGCTTTGTTTCTGCAATGGTCAGCTCGGCATCGAATTTGGGCGCAGGCAACAGCGCAATCGTCCCGCCTTTCAGCAGATGGATCATGGCCGAGAATTGCCCGGCCCCATGCATCAGCGGGCTAAGCATCAACAATGGTGAGGTTGAAGCAGGATGAGCAGGCGCGATTTTCGCCGCTTCGGCCACATGCTCTTCCAGCGTGGCGGGCACAAATGGCGGCGTACCAGGGGCGCGCTGCCAAACCGAAATCCCAAACGCTTGCCAAGCGGAAACGAAAGGCCACATAACCGCTTTGGGCATGCCGGTGGTGCCGCCCGTTGCGGTATAAAACAGCGCCTCAGGATCACTGTGGATCGTAAAATCCACGGGAAAACGGAAAGTTTGCAATTCGTCCCAGGCTGATGTGCCCACATCAATCGTCACGGTGCCACCCGGCATGGCGGCACGCGCCGCATCGGCAAAGTCGCTTTCCGTGAACAGCGCCTTCAATCCAAAGCGCGTGAAGATATCGGCAAGCTCGCGATCCTTGTAATGGTAGTTCACATTGACCGGCGTGACGCCCGCTTTCACGCAGCCGAAATAGGCGAGAATATAGTCAGGCGTGTTGCGCAGCATTTGGCCGGCTGCATCGCCCGGTTGCAATCCCTTTGCCCGCAACCCGGCGGCAATACGATCAGTGGCTTCGTCCAATTCGCTCCAAGAAACCACCCGCGTGCCTTGGATCACAGCAGGACGATCGGGCTCGATTGCCGCCGCCAACGCCTTTAGCGCAACACCAAAATTCTCGCCTAGCCAGGTCATACTGTTCCAATGCAGATAAGTTGAGCCTCGTTTTAGTGATTATCGGCGACAGCCGCGCCTACAAATTTTGTGAGCCTAATGGGCCACTTTCCGCTACGTTACCCCCATACGAGTCGGACATTCACAAAAGGAAGCCGAGCATGAGAGGAAACGTCGTCGAACTGCGCACGCCGCACGGACGGGAAAACATCGATCAACTTTTGGACGAAGTCACGATTACGTGCCTTGAGGATATCCATGACGCGGCCGAAACAATGGCCCGCATCGCAAAAGAGCGTGGCATGCAAATCGCCATGTGCGACGATATTTCTTCCAACGAAACGATGCTGGACGCTGATGGCTCCATTCTCAACGCTGACGTTTTCAATTGGCTCGATGATGGCGCTCGTTGGTGGGAAGATCACCGCCTTGCTTTGGGCTCACCATTGCCGCGCGCCTGCCGTTATGAAAGCGAGCCGTTCTGGGTCAATGAAGACGGGTTCAATACTCGCTGGCGCAATTCCTATTTGGACGAAATCGATCTGCATGATTTTGAAAAGCGCTCGCTTTGCAAAGCTGCAATTGTAATTCCTGTTCACCTGCCCTTCGGACAGATTTCAGCCAATAGCTTCGTTCCGCTAGATCGCGATAAGACCGACCTGACCGAAGAATTCGCGCAGTATGCGTCACTCTTCTCGCAGCTTACCCAGCGTTTCATCGCTGGCTATGTCCAAGCACACCGGACCAAGCGGCGCATTCCCTCAGATTGCGTTTTGTCGAAACGCGAAGTGGAATGTTTGCGCTGGGCTGCAATTGGCAAGACGGACAAGGAAATCAGCATGATCCTTGAACGCAGCCATGCGACCATCCGCTATCACGTCCATCGCGCTGGCGAGAAGCTGAACAGTGTGAACCGCGCGCAGACGATTTTTAAAGCGGGTCAGTTGGGGTATCTCGGCGCTAGCAGCTGATGACGGCAGAGAGTCCTGCGCTTTAGGGTGAATGCCTATGCGGGCGGGTGTGCGCCATCAGAATAGGTTGTCCTGACGCTAACCCAGGCTTCTCAGCGGCTCTGATCCGTCCCAGCCCTCGCCCGCCGCCTTGATCATGCCAAACAGGTCGGGCCCGTCCGGATCTTGCTGGAGCACTTCGATCAAGCTTCCTGGGCCGGCCCCCGGATCAGCATAAATCACTTTCGAGTTGCCGAAATTGCCCTCGATCACGATTTCAGCGCCATGCTGCTCACAAGCCGCATAAGCATCGGCGATATCGTCAACCAGAATACAGACATGGTGCAGATTGCCCATCGGACCGCCCCCGAGATCGGCATATTCGCCGGTATAGATCGAGGGGTGATTGTCGCGCGGACGGATCAACTCGATCTGCAATTCCCCCCAATAAGCGAGCGCCAGATCAAAAACGGCATCGGTCGGCTCGCCTTTGTATTTCATCCCGTCAAGATGAATGCCTTCGAGCAGAAAAAACGGCCCAACCCCCATCGTTTGCGTCCAATGCCTCACTGCTGCATCGAAATCATCGGGTACAAAGGCGAGTTGCATGATCTCGCCCAATGAAGCCAATCCGCCCTTTTTCATTCGCTGCTCCTCACAGATACGCTAGTTTTTCATGCGCCATAGTGTGCGATAACCCTACTTGGAGAAACTGCACAAAGTGCGAGTTACAAGATTGAGGATGCCCGCATGAACGAGATGAAGAAGGTCGCCGGCGAACGCTGCCCCGGTCAAAGCTATGCCGATATGTTGCAAGGGGATACCCGCACCCCGCCCGATTATCTGTTCGAGGAAACCAACATTGACATGGGCAATGATCCAATCGGGGTCGAGCCTTATGTCAGCGAAGAATATGCCAAGGCTGAACGCGAGAAGCTCTGGCCCAATGTGTGGCTGTTCGCCGCGCGCGAAGATGAGCTACCCGAAACGGGCGACACGGTTGTTTTCGAAATCAATGAAAAGAGCTTTCTGATCACTCGGCAAGCCGACGGCAGCGTGCGCGCATTCTACAATGTTTGTCTCCACCGGGGGCGCAAACTGCGCACGGATAATGGCAACACCACCCAATTCCGGTGCCCGTTCCACGGCTTCACTTGGAAAACCGACGGCGCGCTGAAGGAAATTCCTTGCGATTGGGATTTCAAGCATCTGGAAGACAAAGACATGAGCTTGCCGGAGGCCCGAGTGGAGCTGTGGCAAGGCTTCGTCATGATCACAGAGAATGCTGATCTGCCTGACTTTAAAACCTGGCTTGGCCCAGCGGCGGATCATTATGACCGCTACAATATGGAAGATCGCTATACCGGCATGTGGGTGGCGAAACGCATTCCAGCCAATTGGAAAGCAACCGCTGAAGCCTTTATGGAAGCGTGGCATTCAGTCACGACGCACCCCCAATTGCTGCCCTTCCTTGGCGATGCAAACACGCAATATGATCTGATCGGTGATCACTTTAACCGGGCAATTACACCCTCTGGCGTGCTGAGCCCGCATCTGGCAGGCAAGGATCAGAACTACATTCTGGACAAAATGAATGCATTTTCCGGCGGCGATGATGGCGACACAAACCGCCGTTTTGCCGCTGGTAGTGGCGACGATAGCGGCTTTGACAACAATGATCCGCTGGGCGCGCGCAAAGTTCTGGCGGAGGCCGGCCGTCAAGGGTTCACCGAGCAATATGGCTACGACTATTCGGATGCGTCCGACAGCGAGATTCTCGACAACTTCACGTATAACATCTTCCCCAATTTCGCTCCGTGGATCGGGTTCCTGCCGACGCTTTGCTATCGCTGGCTCCCCGGGGACACGCCCGATTGGTGTGTGATGGAAATCCGCCTGCTTTTCCCAACGCCGAAGGGTGAGAAAAGGCCGCGCGCGGTTGAATGCACATATATCCCTGATGACGAACCTTTCGCATGGGC
Source organism: uncultured Sphingomonadaceae bacterium (assembly GCA_937920575.1). GTDB lineage: Bacteria > Pseudomonadota > Alphaproteobacteria > Sphingomonadales > Sphingomonadaceae > CAKZSF01. Next base: position 4,052 of record CAKZSF010000134.1, read on the forward strand.
GGCTGACATTATGGGCCCGCAACTTGCCAATGTGTTTGATCAAGACATGGCAAATTTGCCGCATGTGCAAACCGGCATGAAGGCATCAGCCAATGGCTTGATGGAGTTGGGCGCGTATCAGGACAGCCGCGTGCGGCATTTCCAGACCACGCTTGAGAAATATATGAGCGGCGAACTTCCCGCCAAGAAATAGGCGTCTGCAAAGTGCGAAGAATTGAGCGGGCGGAAAAGCTCTAGCCGTGAGCGTGCGCAATTGGCGACGCTGCGGTTCCGTTGGCCATGGGTTTGGCATTCGAAGGAACGGTCATTGCCGGTGCCGAACGACGCAGGCATGGCGCATGATGGCCAAGCTGGCGCGTTCAGTACGGGAGTGAGTGGCCGAAAGCAGCAAAGCGCCGCTTACGCTTCAGCAGCGATCTCTGCGGCATCGAAATAATGGATTCTGTGCTCGATTAGCAATCCGTCTTCAAACCGGCCGGCCTCGCACAATGTTTGGGAGAAGGTGTTGCCGGTCTTCTTCGATGTCATGGTGAGGTTGAGAACCACCACGCCCCACTCTTTCCCGCCGGTAACATCGCGGATTTCAACCGAGGCGTTTTCCCACGTGCCGTACATCGCCACCGACAAGCGCTGCAGTGCATCCTTGCCACGCCATTCGCCGGCAAAGGGCAAGGATGCAGCCTCGTGGATCACGACATCGGGGTGCATCCGCGCCTCCACGCCAGCCCAATCGCGTTCGCCGGCCAGCCGGTAAATCTCGCCGAGCAACTCTGCAGGAGATGCATGGTCAGCCATGGCGTTAGTCAATCGTCCCGATCAAGTCGCCAACCTTATAGACCGAGCCTTCTTCGCCCGTGGGACGGATAATCCCGCTTGCCTGAGCTTCAATCTCGGTGGTGCTCTTGTCGGTCTCGACAGTGTAGATGATTTCGCCCTTCTCGACCTCTTCGCCATCGCCGAACATCCATTCGGTGAGCGTCATTTCGGTTGCGCTCATCCCCAATTTTGGGATGCGGATTTCTGATGCCACGGCGGCCTATTCCTTTCCTACAGACGCTTTGATTTGCTCGACAATTTCGCCCTTGGTCGGGATCCATGCCTGCTCAAGATGGGTTGCGAACGGCACCGCTGAGAATGTGCCACCGATCCGGCGCACCGGACCTTTCAAGCTGTCCCAGCATTTTTCCTGGATATTGGCGGCAAGCTCTGCGCCTGTGCCGAACGGTTTGACCGCTTCGTGCAAAGTGATCGCACGGCCGGTTTTGTTGACTGATGCCAGCACGGTTTCCTCGTCATAAGGCGCAATAGTGCGCAGATCGACGACTTCGACACTCACGCCTTCTTTCTCCATTTCGCCCGCCACTTCCAAAGCGTCCAATACAGTGCGCCCGTAAGTGATGATCGACAAATCCGTACCTTCTTTGGCGATAGCCGCTTTGCCGAGTGGCACACGGTAACCGGGGCCGGGATCTTCCGATTTAAGGCCGTAACAAAGAATGTTCTCAATGAAGATCACTGGATCATTGGCGTCAATGCTGGCGCGCATCAGCCCGCGCGCATCGGCAGCGTTCGACGGCGTCACCACATGAATACCGGCGACATGCGCAAACCATGCTTCAAGCATATCGGAGTGCTGCCCACCAAATCCTACGCCCACACCTGTGGTGGTGCGAAGAACCATCGGGCATGGGGTTTGCCCGCCAGACATGAAACGCAGCTTGGCCGCGTGATTGACGATCTGATCCATGCAGACGCCGACGAAATTCATCAGCATGATTTCGCAGATCGGACGCTGTCCGGCCAGCGCTGCGCCCACAGCCGCGCCGACTATGGCGGTTTCGGAGATAGGCGTTGCGCGAATACGGTGCTCACCATATTTCTCTGATAGACCGTTGGTCACTTTGAACACGCCGCCGCCTTGCTTGTCGGAGACGTCCTCGCCGAGGCAGAAGACACCATCATCTTCGGCCATGGCTTCGTCGATGGCCTTGTTCAAAGCCTCTGTCATGGTAATTTCAGCCATTAGGAAACCTCCTCCAGCACATCTTTGTAGATTTCATCGGTGCTCGGCAGATCAGCTGCCAGCGCATGTTCAACGGCCTCGTCGATCTCTGCGTCGATATCCGCCACGATCTTGTCCAGCTCTTCTTCTGTAAACTGGCGCTCCAGCATCACTTTGCGCAATTTGGGAAGCGGGTCTTCCCTCGCCATCTCCTCAAGATGCTCTTTCGGCATATAGGAGAAGTCCGAGCCAAAGAAGTGGCCCATCATCCGGTAACACATGGCCTCGACCAGAACCGGACCTTTGCCGCTCCGGGCATGCTCAACCGCTTCTTCCATGGCAGGGTAGACCGCGTTCACATCATTGCCGTCAACCTTGATACCTTTCATCCCATAGCCGGCCGCGCGGCCAGAGATATCCGGGCTGTCGGTGTGATCAGCGAACTTGGTATGCTCGCCGTACCGGTTGTTCTGGCACAGGAATACGACCGGCAGCTTGTACAGCTGGGCCATGTTCATGGCTTCGTGAAAGCCGCCGATATTGGCCGCGCCATCGCCAAAGCTCACCAAAGTCACTTTGCCATCGCCATTGTTCTGGCTCGCCATCGCGAGGCCATTGGCAATCGGCAAGCCCGACCCCACTACGCCGGTTGTCACCATGATCCCCGTGTCAGGATCGGTGATGTGCATGGTGCCGCCTTTGCCTTTGCACGTGCCCGTTTCCTTGCCGAGACATTCGCCCCACCACTTCTTGATCGGAATACCTTTGGCGGTTTGCTCGCCCTGCCCGCGGTATGTGCACACGACGTAATCATCATCGTTAAGCGCCGCCATCGCCGCAGCTGAGACAAGCTCTTGCCCACGCACACAGTAATACATAACCGCGACTTTGCCCTCCATCAGGAGCGCACGAAATTTCTCGTCCGTGCGGTTCACTTTCATGGTTCGCGTGTAAACATCGAGCAGCTTTTCGCGTTCTATCTCAGCCATGTGAGCAGGCCTTTCTTGCAATGGGTGTCGGTTTTGGGGCGCCGTAAGGAGCGCTTAGAATTGCACGCGCTGGGTAAAGCCGCCATCGACCACCACATTCGCGCCGGTCATATAAGGACAAGCAGGGCTAGCAACGAAGACCACGGCTTTCGCCACTTCTTCCGGCTCACCAAAACGGCCCATCGGCATTTTCGCCAAGGTTCCCTCGTAAAGCGGAGGTACTGCATCCTTGATGACTTCCCAATTGCCGCCTGGATACTCAATCGCGCCAGGCGAGACGCAATTGACGCGGATGCCTTGCGGAGCGAGCGCTTGCGAAAGCTGCGAGCCATGAGTGATCAGCGCCGCCTTCAGCGCATTAAAAGCTTGCGGCGCGACAAAGGTTTCCAGTGCCGCGGTCGAGCTCATCAAAACAATTGAACCGGCATCTGAGGCTTCCAAATGAGGCGTGAGCACTTCGATTGCATTCACCGCGCCCATAATGTCCATATCGAGGCCGTTCTGCCAATCGCCCGTGCCACCGGTGCCGGATGAACTCGCCATGTGAACGAAGATATCGCAGCCGCCCAGCGCATCCACCGCGCCAGAGACCCACGCTTTGTACGTGTCAGCACCATCAGCCATGTCAACCACAGAACCGTAAACTGCACCGGGGCCAGCGGCGTCGATTTCTTTGGTAGCGGCTTCGATCTTATCTTCTTTGCGGCTCATGAAAGCGACATCTGCGCCCTCAGCAGCAAAATGCCGAAGCGATGCCAGGCCCAGCCCATGCGCTCCGCCGTTCATGATGACTTTCTTGCCTTTTAGTCCCAGATCCATCGCTGCCTTCTCCACGTTTGAGTTGTTCTGC
>CAKZSF010000135.1 GCA_937920575.1 uncultured Sphingomonadaceae bacterium
TGAATATCCAGTGGAGTGGATGAGCCCCGTCGCTGCTGCGTCCACGGGGCTGGCGATCGAATTGGTGGCGCCCATTCTGTTGCTGATCGGGTTTATGGTGCGTCCCGCTGCGCTCGCTCTGGCGATTTTGACGGTGGTTGCGCAGTCGGAATATATTCCCACGACGACCAATCTCATGCTGATCGCCTTGTTGATCTGGTATGTGATCCACGGTGCGGCATCGATTTCTGTGGACTTCTATTGGGCGCGGCGATGGCGCAGCAAGGCCAACTCGATTGGTGCGGGGCTATTGGCTGTTGGTGCATGGAGCCGCCGCCACTTGGCCTTGCTCTACATCCTTGTGATCCGGATATGGTTGGGAACATCGCTTCTGATCTATGCAGGAACGTTCGAGCCATCCATCGGCCTGGCGACATGGATGCCGATCACCAGCTTTTCGGGATTGCCTGATTGGGTGGCGGTGTTGTTTGCGGTGCTGCTCATCACGGGAACCGCCGCGAGCCTTGTCTCCTATGCGCTGACATTTGTGATCGCGGCATTCATGCTGACAGGCGCGCATCCTGATGTGACTTTTTACCCTGTGCTGCTGCTGAGCATCTATGAGTCGCGCGGTGCCGGTGTGCTCTCAATTGATCAATATCTCGAAAACTGGCTCACTAAGAAATTCCCGCAATTTGGCGCAGATGATGACATAGATCCCGATGATTGGATCGGCACTCTCCGATCATGGATTGTTGCGTTGAAGTCGGGCTTGCGACAGATCCGCCAATAATGTGGTGCTGACAGGGTATGCACCCGTTTTGCGCTTTACCTTTCACCCTCTTTGACGCAATCTCGTCCACTACCGCTATTCAGCGGATTATTGGGGAAACGATGCGTCTTTATTCTAGTTTGTTCGCGACAACTTCATTGGTTCTGGCAACGCCTGCTCTGGCCGGTGAGGAAGTGCTCTATCAAGGCACTCCTGATTGGGTGAGTGTTTCGGAGATTGATCCAGCGAAGATCAAAGACGGGCCACCCGAAATAGTCTCGGACTATCAGCATCGCATCCAAGATGGCGTTGTCTATAGCTACACGGACAGCGCGGTTCGGATCGACAACCCCCAAGAGCTTATGAGCCGCGGAACGTTGCAGCTGGAATGGTTGCCGGACAAGGGTGACCTAACGATCCACAAGCTGCACATCATTCGCGGTGATGAAACGATCGATCTGGTTGCAGATGGTCACGAGTTTGAAGTGATCCGCCGCGAGCGCGGCTTGGAACGACGCCTGCTCGACGGCGTGTTAACAGCGACAATGGCGGTGCCCGGTTTGCAAGTCGGTGATATCCTGCGTGTGTCGCACTCGGTTGGCGTCGATGATCAGGCGCTGGGTGATGAAGTGCAAGTGACGCAATTCATCCCGTCAGAGCCATGGCAAGTTGCGCAAGGCAAAACGATTGTCAGCTGGCCCAAAGACGAACCGATGCTGTGGGAAGCTGGGCCGGAAATAGAACTGGCCGCGCCAGAAGAACGCGATGGCTACAAATATCTCGCGATCGAATTCCCCGTGGAGAAGGCGGAGGATATGCCAAGGGACGCACCATCACGGTTCCGCCGGACTCGGCTTTTGCGCGTCGGCAGTTTTGAAACTTGGCAGGATCTCTCCCGTGTGATGGCCCCGCATTTTGAAGGCGCGGCTCAGATTGAGAGCGGAAGCGCTTTGGCGATGGAGGCTGCCAAAATCAAAGCGGCGACCAGTGATCCATTTGCGCAGATGGTCGCTGCGACACGGCTGGTCCAGGATGATGTGAGCTACCTGCTCAACGGTCTCGATGGCGGAAACTATCTGCCGCAAAATGCCGAGGAAACTTGGGAGAAACGGTACGGCGATTGCAAAGCGAAGTCTGTCTTGCTCCTCGCCCTGCTGCGCGAATTGGGCATTGAGTCAGAAACCGTGCTTGTCGCCTCTCGTGGCGGCGATGCAGTTGCTGAGATGATCCCGCTGCCGGCTAGCTTCGACCATATGATCGTCCGCGCAGAATTGGACGGTAAAACCTATTGGATCGACGGGACAACGACGGGCACGCGCGCGACGAACATCGCCGATGTGCCGCCGTTTTTCTATGCTCTGCCATTGCGCGATGCAGGCGCTGATCTGATGCCGATGACGCAACGAGACAAGCAGCATCCCAATGTGACTTTTGATATCAACGGTGACTTTTCAGCTGGGGCCGATTTGCCGGGTTTGATCACGTATAAAACAACTGTGTTCGGATCAGGCGCTGCGCGGATTCGATCGACAATTGATGAACAGAACGAACGCCGGACGAAGAGCATGGGGCAGAGAATGTCGGGCCCGTTTGGCAGATTACAGGTCGTTTCTGTCGAGCTTGATTACGATGAAGACGCTTCCTCGGGAACTGTCGTGGTCACAGGCGTGGCCGACACTCCATTCCGATACAATGAAGGGCGTCTCGAAACCGATATGAGATTGGGGGCTATCGGAGGATCCTTCGGGCCGGTCCGCGCCAAACCTGAATGGCGCGATATCCCGGCACGAACAAACGGGCCAAGCCGGATGGCGATCGACTATTCGGTCAAACTGCCCGATGGCGGCGAGGGGTTTGAGCTTGAAGGCAAGCCTGATCTTGAGAGCAATTTTGCCAACACGACAGTGGCGCGCAAGATGAGTTTTGCGAACGGGCAGTACACGGGCAGAGTCGACATGGTTCAGCGGCTGGGAGAGATCGCTGCTGCTGATATCAATAAGGAAAAGCGCGCGAGCCTGAAGCATTCGACCGAGAAGCTGAAG
>CAKZSF010000136.1 GCA_937920575.1 uncultured Sphingomonadaceae bacterium
ATTGTCAGCCATGATGTGGTCAACGAGGCGATTGATCATGCGACCAACAAGCCGATTGAAACCAGCCTGAGCCGCGCCATGGGCAGCCCCGAGGCGGCAATGGATCTGGCGTTCCACAGCGCTCGCGAAAGCCTGCCCAACGCGCAATTGGTCTATAATGATTATATGAGCTGGGAACCCGCTCACGCCAGCCACATGACCGCAGTTCTGCGACTGCTGGAAGGGTTCAAGAAGCGTGGCACGCCGGTCGATGCACTGGGAATCCAAAGCCATATCGAAATCATGCAAGTTGATCCCGTCACTGGAGTCAGCCCCTACCGCGAAAGCGAATGGCGCGCCTTTCTCGATGAGGTAACCGGCATGGGATACCGCCTGCTGATCACCGAGTTCGATGTGAAGGACAAGGCGCTACCAGCAGACATCGCTACGCGTGATCGCCTGGTCGCAGACTACACTCGCCGCTATTTCGACGTGATGATGGACTACGATTCCATGCTCGACGATATCTTGGTTTGGGGCATGGTCGACAAGTTCAACTGGCTGCAATATTTCGATCCAGCGAAGCGCGCCGATGGCTTGGAAGTGCGCGGAACGCCCTATGACAACGACTACCGCGCCAAGCCGATGCGCGACGTGTTGGCAGCCTCTCTCCAACGCTAATCCGCATCTTTTCGTACGCGGCAATTCGCGCGCGCGTTGCGACCACCAACACGACCCAACGAAAAGGGCCGCCTCGGATATCCGAAGCGGCCCTTTTGTTTAACGTTGGTCGTTGCGGTGGCTTAGAACCGGCCGCGCAGAATGAATGAGAACCTGCGATCATTCGTGAAGAACGAGCGCGGGGCCAAGACATTGGCATCGCCATTATAGGCCTGCAGCGTCTCGGTCGTCTCGTTGAGCAGATTAACGCCCTGAACGCCGATTTGGAGCCCTTCGGTCAACTTGAAGAAGATCGAACCATCCAATTGCCCGGTCTCTTCGTTGAAGATCGAATAGAACGGGAAGATCACGTCCGATGCAGTCAACAAGAAGCGCGAGCGCCAATTGTATGCCGCGCGCAGACTGACCGGCCCTTTCTCGTAGAACACCGTCGCATTCACGTTGTGCTTCGACAATTGCTCTAGCGGCAGATTGCCAGGCGTCACCGTGGATGTGCTGGGCAAATTCGGACCGTTGAGGAAGGAGTTGGGCAAGCCATCACTGTCGATGTAAGTGTAGTTTGCCTGAACGCCTAAGCCATCAAACGGAGCCGGCAAGAAGTCGTAAGTTTGCTGATAAGCGACTTCGAAGCCCTTGATCTTGCCTCCGCCCTCAAAGTTGGCCGGACCGCGCACCAAGACATTCTGAGTGATGCCGTTATTGGTCACCTCTTGATTGACAAGATCCTGGAAGAAGAAATTGTCGATGTCTTTGTAGAACGCGTTGAGCGTCAACGATCCGACAGGCGCGAAATACCATTCCAGCGACGCGTCATAGGTCCATGCAGTTGCCGGGGCCAATTCCGCGTTACCGCCCTGCGCCGTCAGATTGCCTGACTGGTCCAGACCGATGTTGAGGAAGTTGCGCAGCAGAGCGTTGTCTGGCCGTGTCAGCACCCTTGATGCAGCAAAACGCAAAATCACGTCTTCCGCCAGACCGAACCGCAAGTTCAGGCTGGGCAGGAAGTAGTCGAAGTTGCTTCCGCGAACGCTGTTCGTCCCGCCAGTACCATTGCCTGCGAATGCTTGGAGGCTGTTGTAAGACGCCTCGCCTTGCAAACAAAGCGGCTCAGTGCTCGGCACCGGCCCATTCGGACCTTGCGCGGTACAACGCACAGCGAATGGCTGGGCGATGCCCAATTGCTGCGCGCTCGGTGCGCTAATATTGCCGAAGGAGCGTGTTTCGAGGTTCACATAGCGGACGCCGATATTGCCTGCGAAACGCACATCACCCAACAGATCGTCAGAGCCAAATTCGAGCATCGCATAGGCTGCCGAATCGGTTTGCTTCAGCCTTTGAATATCGCTCGGTAGAAATGGCGTACCATCAATAGCGCCACCGCGTTGATCAAGCGGCACCCAGCCAGCTGGACCGCCACGGTTTTGGAATTCTTGATTCACACCCAGAGCGAATTCGGTCGCCTCTTCATAACCATCGATCAGGTCACCTGAGTAATACAGGGCTGCCGGAGGAGCCGCAGTTTCGCCGCGGAAGAAGTTTGACCATTCATAGGTTTCGTAGTTGCTCGAATCGGTATCACCAAAACGAACCACGTCGCCATTGGCACCCCAAACTTCACTCAACACACCCCAGTTGTAGGTCGTGTAGCGAACCGTGGTGTCACGATCAGAGAAACGCGCACCGACTTTCGCCTTGCGAATGAAGGAATCGTAACCGAAATCATATTCGACATCGCCTTGGAAAGCGAACTGATCGCCTTCGCTATCCTCGATGTGATCCATCGCCGCGCGCCAGAATTGGACGCGTGGGTCGGCGAAATACTCCGCGTCGCTCAGCCCGTCGAGATTGGGGTTGGGGCCGCCCTGCCACGAATAGCTCGTGAAGTTTGGTTTGTGCGGAATGCCAACTGGCAAGTCACCAGTCAGATCAAGCTCGGAATCCGCGAAAGTTGAACCGAAGATCGAGAAATCGAGGTTCTCTTTGCGCGAAGTCGCATATTGCGC
>CAKZSF010000137.1 GCA_937920575.1 uncultured Sphingomonadaceae bacterium
GATCATATCAGTGTTGGCGTTGAAGGCGTGAACCTGACCAAATCGAAAATTGAGCAATATTGTGTGAATGACCGCGCATTGCTCTGCTTCCAAGGTCTGCCTGACCGTCGGATCACATTTGGCGCGACTGTGAAGCTGTAACACTTCAAACTCCCAAGGTGTAAAAGCCTTACTCAGAGGGGGCGCTCCGCTTGTTGCGGGGCGCCCTTTTTGGTGGTGGTCTGCGGATTAGACCAAATTGGTATGACAAAAAGTTTGCTAAAGGTATGCCTTAGGGGTTGACGATAACTGTTCGGTGTTTATGCCATCCACAAACAAAACGCCCTGAGGGAGGGATGCATGTCGAAGATTTCACACACCACCATTGCGCCAAAATTTGGCAAACACACTCTAACCGGCCTGATGAGCGGGGCAGCGATCTGCGCGCTTACGGTGCCGCAATTCGCGGTCGCGCAGGAAGAGGAAGCAGCTGAGGAACAGGCTGCAAATCCTGATGAAACAGTGATTGTGGTGACGGGTATCCGTCAGACCATCCAGAATTCGATTCAGGAGAAGCGGAACTCGGTTGAAGTGTTTGATGCACTGTCCGCTGATGAAATCGGCGATCTTCCGGCGCTTTCGATTGGTGAGGCGCTTGAAACACTTACTGGTGCAGGCTCTCACCGCGAGCAGGGCGGCGCAACTGAGATTTCCATTCGTGGCCTCGGTCCATTCCTGAGTTCGACTGTGATCAACGGGCGCGTCGCGACCAATGGTAGCGGCGATCGCTCTGTCAATTTCAGCCAATTCCCATCGGAACTGTTTAACAAGGTCGGTATCTACAAGACGCAAGCCGCAAGCTACATTGAGGGCGGTGTTGCAGGCCAAATCGTTTTGGAAACGGTCAAGCCGGTCGATCACGGAAAGCGCAGCATCACGGCTGACTTCAAACTCAACTACAACCCTGACAATTTTGACATCGACAAGGATCAGCGATTCCAAGATCTCGGTTATCGCGCGACGGTGAGCTATATCGACCAGTTCGATGTTGGCGATGGCGAGCTGGGTATCTCGATTGGCTATTCGCGCAACGAAACGACCAATCCAGAGCAGGAAGCGAACGTGTCCAACACGATCCGCGCGTGTGTTGTCGATCCGACGACAACCAGCGATGGCGTGTTTGACGATGGTAACTGCGATACCAGCAGTTCAACCATCGATGGACTGCGTGATGGCTCTGTTACCGATCCCTTCGTGATCGCACGCAACAGCTATTCGTTCCGTACGAACATCACCGATGATACTCGCGATTCATTCTTTGGTGGGATCCAGTACAAGCCTTCGCCCGATATTAGCATCAGCGCTGATCTTCAGTATTCCAAGCGGCTTTTCCGCGAGCAGCGAAGCGACTTGAACTTTGCGGAAGGTCGCCGGATTGACGCGACCAGTGATATCAACAAAATTCCTGGTATCGATCTGACTTTTACAGAATCAGGTGCCTTGCGTTCGTTCACGAACGAGCAGCGGATCGAAGCTGTGAGTGAGTATCTTGAGCGTGACGAAGAGTATTTGGGGGGCGGTCTCGCATTCGATGCACAGGTTACTGATCGCCTCAAGATTTCGCTTGATGCGTCCTATTCGCGAACGGAACGGATCGAGGAAGCGGTGCAGATTCGTTTCCGCACAGAGGATAATGAATCAATCTTCGGCAACACGGATGCGGACGGGAATCCGTTCTTCCCGAATGCGTTTGAAAGCGATGGCAGCTCTACCAATGATCGGATCGAAACCGGTGTTCTGATCCGTCAAAACGGTTCGCAAGCGCTCAACTTCTTCACGCAAAACTTTGATGTGACAGACTACACGTTGTTCGCCAACGACCCGCGCGTTCGCGCCGATCTGGAGCAAGATCGCTTCAATGAAATCTGGGCAGTTCGAGGTGATGTTGAATACGAGATGGATGGTTTCTTCAATACCATCATGGCTGGCATGCGGTATCAAAGCCTCGTCTATCAGGATATTCCTGGTGCGGTGAACGGCTCAAGCCGTTTCGAGAATACCTATAACGATACAGATGGATCAGGTGCGCTGTTTGTGGCGAACCAAGAGTGTCGCACAAGCTTCCCGACAACCGGATTCCTTTCATCTGTTTCTGGCGGCAACCCACTGATTACCAATGTTGATTCAGCTGGGAATGTGATCAGTACATCAAACACGTTTGCGACATTTGATGCGCTGTGTATCGCGCGTGTGCTTGAGCGCGAAGATCCATCAGGGCTTGCGTTCGACGCTGATGGAATTCCAATCTATCCGGATGGAACCATTAACTCGACCCAAGATAGTGACGTTCGAGAGCATTCGTTCGCAGCCTATCTTCAGGCCAATTTTGACACTGAGTTCGGTAGCATGCCTGTGCGCGGCAACCTTGGTGTCAGGGTGGTTGAGACCAGCGTGCTTTCGCGCGGTTTCCGTTCCAACTTCACCACACAGCCAGGTGATGATCCAGGCACTGTTTTCCTCGTCGAGGATACGTCCAGCCTGACACAGGTGACCGGTAGAAATTCCTACACTGAATTCCTGCCAAGCGTTAATTTGGTAGCAGAATTCTCGCCTGAACTGCTGGGCCGTTTTGGTGTCTATCGCTCGATGTCTAGGGCTGATCCATCGGAAATCGGTTTTGGACGTTCGTTCAACACTGCCAATGAGTCGGACGAAGGTGAGCCAACCGCCCAAGAAGCTCTTGGTGTGGTAACTTCTATCGGCAACCCGTTCACTGATCCGCTTATGTCGTGGAACGTTGATGCTGGACTGGAATGGTATCCTAACGAAGATACGATCCTTGCTTTCAACGCCTACTACAAGAGTTTCAATGGTGGGTTTGAGACCTTTGCAACTGAAGAGGTCTTCATCGTTGATGACGGGCCATTGGTTTCAGCTGTTTCCAACATTCGAACTACGGATGAAACGAGCACGATTTACGGTATCGAAGTAACCGCAGCGCACCGCCTGAGTTACTTGCCGGCGCCGTTTGACGGGCTGGGCTTTAAACTTAGCTACAACTACGCTGATTCAGACTTTGAATTTGACGATGACAGCCTGGGTGCATTGACTACGGTTGGCTTGGATGGCTCCATCACAACGCGCCAAGGCCTGATCCCGCCAACCAACCTGTTCGGTTTCTCCAAGCATGTGCTTTCAGCGCAAGCCTATTGGGATCTGGGACCGTTGGATTTCCAAGGCGTGTACAAATACCGCAGCAGCTACTTCCAGCAATTCGTTGCGACCCCGGGGCGTATCCGGACCGTAGCTGATGTGGGTGTGTTCGAGGGGCGCATCTCTTACAACATCAACAAGAACGTGAAGCTGACGCTGGAAGGTATCAACCTGTTCAACGAGCCGCGGACCAACTTCCGCGGTGCGCCGGATGATTTCGCCGCGATCCAGGTTTATGGACCGCGCTACTTCGCTGGTGTTCGCTTCAAGTTCTAAGCTAAGGTCATGGGGGCTCCGGCGTCGCATTGTGGTGGTGCGACGCCGGAGGATACTCGAAACTGGTATGCAAGTTGATATTGTCCTATGAGGCAAGAGATGGGGGGATGAGTTCAGGCTCGAAGTTCGGGCAAAGACAATCCGTTGGGGGTGTGCATGGCTAGCAAAAGACTATTTCAATCGGTGGCTCAGCAAATTGCTGATTTGATCGATCAGGGCGCATTTCCACCTGGCACACGATTGCCTGGCGAGCGGGAGCTGGCTGAACGCCTCGGTGTCAGCAGGGTGACCATTCGCGAAGCGGAGATCGCATTGCAAGCGATTGGCCGGTTGGAAATCAAGACCGGCTCGGGCGTCTATGTTTGTGAGGGTAAGTCGGCGAACGGCTTTGGGCTTCCTGATACAAGCGCATTTGAACTGACCGAAGCGCGGCTGTTGGTTGAATCTGAAGCGGCGGCTCTCGCTGCGCACAACATCACTCCGGAAGCTATTGAAGAGCTGGACTTGCTTATCAAGCAGATGGGTTCAGGCGATGAAGATGCTGCCAATGAGGCCGATGAACTGTTCCACCTGACGATTGCAGAGGCATCAAACAATGCCGCGCTGGTCCACACAATCAAGACATTCTGGCGCATGCGCGAAGAGCTTCCAATGGTGAAGCAGACCTATGAGGCGGTGTGCATACACGACGCTGCTTCGCGGATGGAAGAGCACCGTGCAGTGTTTGAGGCTTTGAAGGCCCGTGATCCAGCTGGCGCGCGCGCCGCGATGCGCGAACACTTCCACCGGTTGATCGAAGCAATGCTCGACGCGACCGAGAAACAGGCGTTGGAACAGGTCCAACAGCAAGCGTCGTTGAGCCGTGAACGCTTTATGGCAGCAGCCAAAATCGGCTAACCAAATTGGTATTACAAATAATTCCAATTTCTCATACCAGATTGATTGACAGTTAGCTTCCCCGCCGTATAGTCGCGATGAGAGATGGCGAGGGGAATGACAATGTTTGCGAGGCTGGGCCTTGTAGTATCAAGCGCGTGTCTGGCGGCTGCGCCTGCGCTTGCCAACGACCATCTTGGTCAAGAGCAAACCGCGTCTTCGCTGGAAGTTCGGTCAGGCCAATTTCTCGTAAGCAACCCCAACGAATACGCGCTCGTTCTGAAGCAAATCGAGGCTGGCGACACGATTGTATTGGCGAACGGTCAGTGGCGCGATTTCGAAATCGTCATTACGGGGCAGGGCACAGCGGCGGCGCCAATCACATTGATGGCGCAAGACGCTGGCAAAGTGGTTCTAACTGGCCAATCGAGCCTTCGCATTGGCGGCGAGCACATTGTCGTGAAAGGGCTCGTATTCAAAGACGGTTACAGCCCGCGCGGCGAAGTGGTTTCGTTCCGCCGGTCGAAACAGGATATCGCAAAGCACAGCCGGGTAACGGAAGTCGTGATTGACGGCTTCTCGAAACCGGACCGCTACGAGTCCGATTACTGGGTCGGGATGTATGGCAAAAACAACCGTTTCGATCACAATCATCTGGTGGGCAAGACCAACAAGGGTGTGACCTTTGCGATCCGGCTCGACAGCGAAGAGAGTCGCGAGAATGGGCATCGTGTCGACCACAATTACTTTGGTCCGCGCCCCGTGTTGGGTTCCAATGGCGGCGAGACGCTGCGTATCGGAACCAGCAAATATTCGATGTTCAATTCGAACAGCGTTGTCGAACGAAACGTGTTTGATCGCACTGATGGAGAGGTCGAGATTATCTCGTCCAAATCGGGCCGCAATACATTCCGTGAGAACACTTTCCTGAAATCGCGCGGCACGCTGACTTTGCGGCATGGCGATGACAACGTCGTAGAGCGCAATGTATTTCTGGGCGGAGGCAAGGATCACACGGGCGGCATCCGGGTGATCAATCGCAACCAGACTGTGCGCGGCAATTACATGGAGGGGATGCGCGGGGTTGATTTCTCTAGCGCGCTGGCAGTCATGAATGGCGTGCCGAATTCTCCGGTCAACCGCTATGTAGAGGTGGAGAACGCCCGGATCGAGAGCAATTCGATCCTCAATAGCCGCCGCGTCGCGTTCAACGTAGGTGCGGATGAAGAGCGCTCTGCAGCGCCTAGCAAGACAACCTTCACCAACAATCTGTTGAGCGGTCTGGATGGCGAATCTTTTGTCGAATCCTACGACGATATCTCCGGCATTTCCTTCGCGGGAAGCCGTGTAGCAGCAGGTAAGGTTCAAGAGCAGCTGGCGAGCAAAATGACGCTGGCCGGGGTGGATATGGCACGAGCCGAAAACGGTCTGCTTTATCCAACTGATCCAGCGCTTGCTGGGGTTGGCGCGCCGCGTGATCTGGTTCCTGTTACGGTCGATCAGGTGGGTGTATCCTGGTACGCAAAGCCCGGTGACGGCGATGTCTTTGGCGCCTCGGGTCGCGTCATAGAGGTCGCATCGGGAGAAGATATTCTTGCCGAGGTCGTCATGAATGCCAGCGAAGGCGACGTCATTGCGTTGTTGCCGGGTGAGCACATCGTGAACCGCACTATCCCGCTTGAAAAATCGGTAACGTTGAAGGCGGCCGACGGTGTGAGCGCGGACGACGTTGTGGTGAAATTCGCGCGGCCAACGCTGATCGAAATGCGTGAGGGGGCTAACCTTCAGATCCATAGGTTGACGATTGATGGTATCTTGGCGCCGGATTCAGTCGGCAATTCAATGATCCGCTCGACCAGCTATCCGATCAAATCGAACCTGCTGATCGAAATGGATGGCGTTGCGGTGCGCAATTTGGAGGTCAACAAGAGCTTCAATGTGCTCTCCTTAGGCAAAAGCGTGCTGGCTGACCGCGTGTTGATTAAGAACAGCAGCTTCGCCAACATCACTGGCTCTATCGTTTCGGCCAAGGCAGAGACTGAAGATTACGGCCAATACAATGTCGAGTATCTGACCATCGAGGGCAGTGCCTTTGCTGACGTCGGTGGGCCGATTGCGGATATCTATCGCGGTGGCCGCGACGAAAGCACCTTTGGGCCAAATGTCACGATCAGAGGCAATCAAATTGCCAATGTCGGGGGCGCCGCGACCAACAGTTCGGGCGCATCGGTCAATCTGCACGGGGTTCAGATCGCGCGATTGGATGGCAACGCCGTGGTGTCGTCCAAGCCGTTTCGCATCGTCCACACGGTTGGGACGCCAAAGACATGGATCACCGGCAACCAGTTTGCCGACACACCCGAATTTCTGCTGGAAGAATTGATCTTTGAAGGGCCGCATCGTGCAGACCGATCGGGCAATGTCTTCGCAAACGAGGATGCACAATGAAGCGTTTTGCCATTCTCCTTGCTGGCGCAGCGTGCGTTGGATTGCCGCAAACGGCGCTGGCCGATGAGCATGCGCAGCCAGCCGCAGAGACTGCTGCCGCGTATCCGCCGTTGTTTGCAGCCGAGATTGAACGCTCCATAGCCTTCGTGGATGACGCGATGGCCGAAGGCGTCGTTGTGCCGCAACCCAAAGATCCCGGTGGCGGTTATACGCATGAGCAACACAAGAAGAACTTCCGCGTCATTTATCAGGGCGGGCAGCTTTTCCGCCTGACGGGCGACAAGAAATACGCGGATTATGTGCGCGATGTGCTGCTTGCCTATGCAGCAATGTATCCGACGCTTGAACCGCATCCTGCGCGCAAAGGCACGCAGAGCGCGGGGCGCATTTTCTGGCAA
>CAKZSF010000138.1 GCA_937920575.1 uncultured Sphingomonadaceae bacterium
ATGCCGCACCCCGATTGGGCCGATTTGGATGGGCGAGGTTTGGGGCAAATTTTGCGATTGCACATCCGTTTGGTCGCTCCAAAAGCGATTATTGCGCTGGGAAGCAGCGTTCTGCCGCTGCTCGGCAACAATCCGGCGCAAGGCCCTGCGGAAATCCAGAAATATCAGCAAGATTCGAATTCGACGCCGCTGTTTGCGGCTTGGCAGATTGAGCGGCTGCGCCAAAGAAGCGCCGCCCGCAAAAGGTTTTGGAAAACATGGCTCAATTGGATTGCATTAGACGACTAGGCAAAGCAGCGGCAGTCGCTGCTTTTTCCTGCACCGCTCTGGCTCCTGTTACCGCTTCGGCAAGTTCGGCTGAATATTTTCTGTCGCAGGCGAAGCAGGAGAATTTACCGCAACTGCTGAACAATGCGGATCGGTCGTTCTATCGCAGCGCCTTTGCCGCATTGGACCGGCAGGATTGGGCGACGGTGCAGCGTGCCTTTGCGGAACGTTCCACCGGCCCCTTGCATGGTGTGTTGTTGGCGGAGTTTTATCTGCACGCAAACAGCCCGCGGGTTGAACTGCCCGCAATTGAGTATTGGCTGACTTATTACAGCAACCTGCCGCAAGCGCCTCAGCTCGTGAGCCTCGGGCAAAAGCGCGGTTTGGTTTCGGCCCCCACTTTGCCACGCGAACAATCGTTCCGCTGGCAGGGATCCGCGCCTAAGCGTATTCGACCAAAGCGAACTGATGACGGCACTATGCCTGCTTCGATCCGGCGCGGAATTCTGAACCATATCGATAATGATAATCCTGATGGCGCGCGGGTCTTGCTTGACGGGATCGACGCGAGCTTGAGCGGGAGCGCTCGAGCCGAATGGCGTCAGCGGGTCGCTTGGTCATACTACATCGAGAACCAGGACGCGGCAGCGCTTGCTATGGCGAAGACTGTCGGACAAGGCACCGGAGCTTGGGTTGCAGAAGGCGAATGGGTTGCCGGTCTGGCTGCTTGGCGATTGGGTGATTTTGAGGAAGCGGCGTCCAGCTTTCACCGCGCAGGCAATGCAGCCCAAAACGTAGAACTGTCGGCAGCAGGATTTTATTGGGCTGCCCGCGCCTATGTCAGAGCGCGGAAGCCGGAATACAGCAACGAATTGCTTCGCGGTGCAGCGCGTCATGATGAGACACTGTATGGCATGCTTGCCGCCGAACAATTGGGCGTCCAAATGCTTGACCGCCACTCCAGCGCCGATTTCTCACGCGAGGATATGCAACGGCTGCAAGGTGTAGAGAACGCACAAGTTGCGATGATGCTTGCCGAGATTGGCGAGGATACATTGGCTGACGAAGTCCTGCGCCATCAGGCAAAGATCGGCGATTCCAGCCAGTTTGCGCCTCTATCACGGCTCGCCCGTGCGCTTGGTTCGCCGCAGACGCAGCTCTGGATGTCGCAATACGGCCCTTCACAGGGCCGCGCAGATCCGGCGGCACGCTACCCAGTCGCTCGCTGGCAGCCAGTCAATGGTTGGAAGGTCGATCCCGCTCTTGCCTATGCGCACACGCTGCAGGAATCGAACTTCCGTGCGAAGGTGATCAGCCCAGCTGGTGCACGAGGATTGATGCAGATCATGCCCGCGGCGGCGAAGGATCACGCGCGCACCATTGGTGTTCGCGGCACAGCCAGCGATTTGTCAAAGCCGGAAGTCAATCTGGCTTTCGGGCAAGAACATCTCAACATGCTCAACCGCAGCCCTGCCACACAAGGGCGGCTGCCCAAGATTATGGCGGCCTACAATGCTGGTCTCACACCGATCACGCGATGGAACAGCGAAGTGCGCGATCAGGGCGATCCCCTGCTGTATATGGAATCGCTGCCCTATTGGGAAACGCGCGGCTATGTCGCGATCGTGATGCGCAATTTCTGGATGTACCAACGCCAAGCCGGCGGGGACTCGCCAAGCCGTGTGGCTCTCGCTCAAGGCCAATGGCCAGGATTCCCTGAGCTTGGTCGTCCAGATCGTGTGTATCTGTCAGGCGGCAAATAGTGGCCATCGATACAGAGCGGGAATTCAAACCGATCAAGATAGCTCTCCTGACTGTCTCGGACACGCGCACGCGGGCTGACGACACATCGGGGAATATCTTGGCTCAGCGTGTTGCTGATGCAGGCCACGAGCTCGCCGAGAGACTGATCCTGAAGGACGATGCCGGGCTCATTGCCGGGCAGTTCGAGAAGTGGATCGACGATCCGCAAGTCGATGCGATCATCTCTACCGGCGGAACAGGTCTGACCGGGCGCGACGTGACGCCAGAAGCGCTAGACCACGTGAAAGAGAAGGACATTCCCGGTTTCGGAGAGCTGTTTCGCCATATCAGCTATGGCACGATCGGCACGTCCACAATCCAGTCGCGTGCCTGCGCTGCGGTCAGTCGTGGCACCTACATCTTTGCATTGCCCGGATCGAACGGAGCTGTGAAAGATGGTTGGGATGGCATACTCGCCGAGCAGCTCGATAGCCGGAACCGGCCATGCAATTTTGTCGAGCTGATGCCGCGTCTCAAAGAGCGCTAGACCTCATCGATTTTGGCATCGATCAGCCGTCGCTTAATGGCTTCCACTTCAGCGGGATCCAAAACTCGTTTCGGCAAAATGTTGTAAAGCGCTTCGCTTTGAAACAGCAGCAGCAGTGAATGGCTTTCACCCCATCCTCGCCATTCTGACCAATTGTAGATGGTCGAACCGTGG
>CAKZSF010000139.1 GCA_937920575.1 uncultured Sphingomonadaceae bacterium
TGCTGCATTTGAGCAGAAGCACGAGTTGGCTGCCAACCGGCCGGAACCGCGGTGCTGACAGTCGGCAAACGCGTGTTGAGCGCAGTCACGATGTCACCGGTCACATCAACCGAATCTGGCGCGTATTGAATCGCGTCAGGCGACAGCATGAGCGAAATGCTTTTGCTGCTGATCACTTGATTGCGAGCGTTGTCATAGTCCTTGATCAGCTGATCAATCACGAAATACTGCGCCAATGCGATCGGCTGTGTGTTCGTGTTAATTTGTTGTTCTTTTTGCTGAACTTGCTGGATCAACGTGGGGTTCGCCTGACGCTCTTGTGGCGTCAATTGGCCGTCCTGATTGGTGTCGAGCGCTTGGATTTGCTGACGCAGCGGCTGCAGCTCGGTTTCAAGCTGGCGGATCTGTTGGATGTTCGCCGCATAAGTCTGGTTGATCTGCTGGTACGCGGTCGAGCGAGCTTGCGACATGGCAATCACCATAGCCGGATTGCTTGTCGCGATGCCGTTAACCTGTGCCACAGCAGGCGTTGTCGCCATTGGTGCCGCAAACGCAGACATGGTTAGGCCGGCAACCAAAGCCGACTTTGCAAAGAATTTCATTAGAACTGTGTCCCTACATTAAATGTGAAGCGCTTCGTATCATCACCTTCTTCCTTTAACAGGACGTGAGCGAAGTCGATGCGGAATGGGCCAAATGGAGAGTTCCAGTTGACCCCGACGCCGACAGCAATGCGAGGTTTCGCAGAATCGCCGACGAATGTTTCAGTGAATGACGGAATATTTTGACCGCGAGCAAAGTTGTCTGCCGTCGTCAAGCAAGCCGCCGGATTCGGGTTGGTCGGGCTGGTTGTAACCGATGTCGTCACAGGCACACACTGCCCGCCGCTATCGTCAACCGTATCAACCTGAGTAAAGGTCGGCAGACCATTTTCGTCGCGTGTTGGAATGAACAGGCCGTCGGGGAACGGGCTTTGCGTCAAATTCGGTGTCGTCAGGTTAAACAGCGAGCCGACGTCCAAAAAGATCGACGGGCGCAGGCCCAGCTCGCGAGCACCAGAACCAAGCGGAATTTCAAGCTCGGCGCGGCCCAGATAGTATGCGTTGCCGCCCAATGCGTCATCAGTGATCTGCGACACGACCGGATTGCCTTGCCCATCATCAACCAAGAATGTGCGCAAAACGCGCGGGCCGACACCGCGAATGTCAAAACCGCGGATTTGAGGCTCGCCCAGGAAGAAACGGTCAGTCAGCAAGACGTCGTTGACGCCCGGCCCCTGATCCTCGAGCCCTTTGATATAGCCACCTTCCGCTGACAGCGAGAAGATGAACCCACTGCCCACGCTCCAGAACTTGGCCGCATTACCGCGGATACGCGCGTATTTCACGTCGCCTGTCAGGCCAGCAAAATCGACCGAGACACTGGCGCGCTCGCCGCGTGTCGGACGAACCCGGTTGTTTAGCGTGTCATAGGACAAGGAAAGACCAAGAATCGAACTCAACCGGTTACCGATGGCTTCACACAGGAAGCGGCCAGCAATAAGCGGCTCACAGGTGCGCACGCCATCGCCATCAAAATCAGCAAAGAATTGATTTTGGTCCAAGCGAACTTCGTCGAAGTTCAACGTGTAGCGACCGACCAACGAGAGATACTCGTTGAGCGGCAAACCACCGCGGATTTGGAAACCGGTTGTGGTCTGCTCATATGTCGCGTTGTCGCGATCGAAAAAGCCATTGTTGAAATCGCGGCGGTAGATATCGATCCCGGCCGAGAAGTTCTTGTCGAACACATAGGGCTCGAAAAAGCTCAGCGATGCCGAGCGCGAGAAGCGCGACCAGTTGACACTCGCTCCAACAGTCTGACCACGGCCACGGAAATTCCGCTGGCGGATCGACGCCTGCAGAATGAAACTCTCAAGACTTGAGAAACCAGCCGAAAGCTGCAGCTCGCCGGTCGGGTTTTCCTCGAGATTTGCCTCAAGCAAGAGCCGGTCCAGCTGGCTGCCCGGCTTCTGTTCGATTTCGAAGTTCTCCTGGAAATATCCCAGTGAGTTAATCCGAGCGGTCGAACGTTGCACCGACAGACTGTTAAACGCATCGCCTTCCGCGATACGGAATTCGCGGCGAATAACCTTGTCTTGCGTCAGCGTGTTGCCGTTGATGTCGATCCGCTCGACGTAAGTGCGATCCGCCTCGTTGATCAGGAAGTTGACGTCCATCGTCAACGTTTCCTTGTTCCGCGTGAATTGCGGGCGGACATCAGCAAAGGCATAGCCGAAAGCACCGGCGGTTTCGGTCAGCTGCTCGACCGTATCCTCAACCAGTTTGGCATCGTACCAGTCCTCTGCCTTCATCGGCAAACGCTGGGTCAGGCCATCACTGTCAAAATCACGGATCAAACTTTCGGCAGTTACATCGCCGAATTTGTAGCGCTCACCTTCTTCCACGACATAGGTGATGATGAAATCGCGCTTATCAGGCGTCAATTCTGCGACAGCGGAGACAACACGGAAATCCGCATAGCCTTCAGTCAGGTAGAACTGACGCAGCTTCTGCTGGTCAAACGCCAGACGATCAGGATCATAGCTGGTGTTGGAACTGAAAATGGTCAGGATACCACCGGATTCGCGGGTAACCATCTCGCCTTTCAATTGACCATCGGAGAATTCTTCGTTCCCGATGATATTGATCTGGCGAACTTGGGACTTTGGCCCCTCACTGATTTCGTAAACGATATCAAC
>CAKZSF010000140.1 GCA_937920575.1 uncultured Sphingomonadaceae bacterium
GTTTCTGGACAAATATCTCGGCGATTTCAGGACCACTGATTTCATTTCACCGGCCATCGTGCCTGGCCGGCGCACGCATTCGGGCAAGATCGATTGGGCTGCAGCAGAAGTCTTCCTGACATGGGAGCATTATCTCCACACCGGGGATGTGTCTGTGATCGAGCGGCAGTATGACAGCCTGTTGGACTATGTCGCCTATGTCGAAAAGGCGATGGACGATGATCGCGTAACCAATCCGTTCCATTATTACGGTGACTGGTGTGATGCATTGCCAGAGCTCGGCATGGAGCGGCCACTGGGCCGCTGCGCATCGTTCAGCACACCGGGCGATCTGACGGCAACCGCACTGATGGCGCGGGTGTTCCAGCAAATGGCGGACATGGCCGAACGGCTTGGCCGGAGCGAAGAAGCCGAGGCGTTCCAACAACGTTACAAGGATGTCAGCGCAGCATTTGACCGTGCCTATTATCAAGGGGAAACCACCGGATATGGCAGCCAGACCGCAAATGCGATGGCGCTGCAATTTGGCATTGCGCCTGAGCATAAACGATCATCGATTGCTGCGGCGCTTGACGCTGATGTTCGTGAAAAGTGGGACGGCCATGCTTCCGTCGGAGCTTTGGGTCAGACATGGCTATACCCCGCGCTATCGGATGCCGGATATGATGATACGGCCTTTGGAACATTCAAGGCGGAGGGTCCTCCTGGTTATTCCTATCTGTTTGACACGCTGAATGGCACGACCTTGTGGGAAAACATCACCGGGTACGATCCCAAAGACGGGGCCGAACCGGGGCGCTCGCTTAACCACCCGTTTAAAGGCGGTTACGACGCGTGGTTCTACAGCGGCCTTGGCGGGATCAACCCAGATCCTGACAATCCTGGCTACAAGCGGTTCTTCCTCAACCCGCAATTCCCTGCCGATCTGGACGAGGTCAAGGTCTCGCTCGAAACGGGATACGGCACCATTCGGAGCGAATGGAAACGTGATGGTGATGCAATCATCTGGGATGTTCACGTTCCGCACAACACATCCGCTTTGAACACCAGCAATGGCAGTTCGCGCCTGATCGGGCCGGGCAAGCACAGCTTCCGGCTCAATGCCGCCGGCGACCATGAAGCCAACGGCAATTGAAGGAGAACGCGGTGCCAAATTATGTCATAATGAAACTGATTGCGGCTTTGGGGCTTCTCACGCTTTTGTCGGCGTGTGCGATACTTCCTGAGAAGACCGCTTCGACGGAGCTGGTCCAGGATGAGCAGTTGCCAAATATCGTCTGGATCATCGCGGATGATCAGGCCTATTCGGATTTCGGTTTCATGGGGCATGAGCTTGTTCGCACCCCGCATTTGGACAAGCTTGCGGCTGAATCCGCCGTATTCCCGAACGGCTACGTACCGAGCAGTCTTTGCCGTGCATCGCTCGCGACATTGATCACGGGGAAATATGCCTTTGATCACGGCATATGTTTCAATGACCCACCTGACGGTATTCCGCATTCGGCAACCTTTCGCTTTCTTGAGATGCAGAGACCTATGCCCATGGCGCTGAAGTCTGCTGGCTATCGCAGCATGCAGACCGGCAAGTTTTGGGAAGGCGCTTACACCAATGGCGGATTTACCGATGGCATGACGAAGGGCACGCGCCATGGCGATGCCGGTCTACGGATCGGTCGTAAAACAATGGAACCGATCGATACATTTCTAGGCGATGTCGGTGACGATCCGTTCTTCATTTGGTTTGCCCCTTATCTGCCGCACGCTCCTTTCGACGCGGTAGAGGCGTATAAAGAGCCATTTCGCGGGAAGGGGCTGGGGCGGCGCGAGATTGGCTACTACGCCAATATTTCGTGGCTCGACGATACGGTGGGCCAGCTGATGGACTCGCTCGAAAAAAGCGGGAAGGCCGACAATACGGTGATCATGTTCATCGTCGATAATGGCTGGTTGCCAAACCGCGATGGAGAGAGTTTCCGCGACCTTCAAAACCGGGTCTTGCGGTTTGACCCACGCAGCAAGAGCTCGCCTTATGAGGGCGGCGTGCGCACGCCCATTTTCGTGCGGTGGCCGGAGCGAATTGAGCCAGGTCGCCATGATGATCTGGTGAGCTCGATTGATTTTTTCCCGACAACATTGTCGTTGGCGGGTTTGTCGCAATCCGATGACTTGCCCGGCCGAAACCTCCAACCCTTCCTAGAGCAGCGCAGCAGCCTCGCGCCGCGGACAGTGTTCGGTGAGATTTACTACCACACGTCAATCGATCTGGATGACCCCACTGTCAACGTAACGCATCGCTGGGCTCGTAAGGGCGACTGGAAATTGATCCTCAACGATTTCGATAGCGGGCGGCCAGAACTCTATGATCTGGCGTCCGACCCTGATGAGAAAACCAATCTGGCAAACGCCCCGGAGCATGCCGACCGTATTTCTTCACTGCGCACCGAAATAGAGGACTGGTGGCCCAATTGAACAGGCCCGCGCAGCACCGAAAGACTTAAACAAGGAAGCAGAAACGATATGAAAATTGATCGGCGAACGACATTGGCGGGCATTGGTGGACTGGGCTTTGCCGCGGCCGGCGGCTTCGGCAATGTGCTGCATGCGCGCTCCAGCGATGATTATCGCGACAAGTCTCTGTCTCCAGCCCGGCGGGCAAAGGCGCTTGTTGCGCTAATGACTTTGGACGAGGTTGGCGCTCAGCTCAATTGTCCGCGAGCCGCCGATGTGATGGCCGACGCCAAAGCGTTCGAAGCAGACTTTCCCTATTTCCAATACGGTATCGGCGGTGTCTATTCGGCCAGCCTTGAAGCCGGTCCGGCAGACAATGCGCGTGCAGTGATCGCG
>CAKZSF010000141.1 GCA_937920575.1 uncultured Sphingomonadaceae bacterium
TCGCCCAGCACTTTCAGCTGTTCTTGGGCGGCGGGACGATTGACATCGAGCGAGGCCATCATCGGCTTCTTGCCGTGTTTCTCGCGAATATATTTGCCGAGCTTGGCAGTCGTTGTGGTTTTACCAGAGCCTTGCAGACCGACCATCATCACGACGACGGGCGGCTTGGCTTCCAGATTTAGAGGAACGGCCTCTTCACCCCCCAGCATTTCGACCAGCTCGTCATTGACGATCTTGACCACTTGCTGGCCGGGAGTGACCGACTTCAGAACTTCTGAGCCAATCGCCTTCTCAGTGACCGCATCGATGAAGCGGCGAACCACCGGAAGCGCAACGTCAGCTTCCAGCAAAGCGACGCGCACTTCGCGCATGGCCTCGCGCACGTCCTGCTCGTTGAGAGCGCCACGCCCTTTAAGGCGGTCAAAAACCCCACCTAAGCGGTCTGACAGGCTGTCAAACATGTCTCTCAACTCCTTCGCTGAACTGTCGCCCAGCGCTTAATGCCAAAAACGCCGGCGAACGAAACCTCGTTGGCCAGCGTGCGGTCGTTAAACCGACTTGTCTTTAATCAAATGGTGGAGCCTAGCGGGATCGAACCGCTGACCTCAACACTGCCAGTGTTGCGCTCTCCCAGCTGAGCTAAGGCCCCGAACCATTTGTTGCCTCTGCATACCGCAGAGACGCGCCATTTATGGGCAAGCGCCCATTTTGGCAAGCCTAAGTATCGTCCCTAGGTATCTTCGTTGTCGTCGTCGCCTTTGGTCTTGGTTTCGACACCCAGATCATCGTCACCGCCCAGATCGACTTCGTTATCGGGAGAATCATCATCCTCATCGATATCGCCCAACTCGTCTTCGGCCAGATCGCTGTCGGCTTCCTTGCCGTCTTTCTTCTCTTCTTCTTCAAACGGGATCGGCTGCTTGGATTTCAGGACGGGTTCTGGCGTCCATTCATTTTCGCATTCGATGCACGTTACCGGGTCTTCCTTGCCCAGATCATAAAAGCGTTCCCCGCATTTGGGACAGGTGCGTTTCGTGCCCCACTCTGGCTTGACCATTGTCATATTTCCTCAAACTGGCCCGCAGCATCTCGCGGACGAAATAGTATTTCTGGATGTGATGGTGCTACACTTGGCGAAATTCAAGCGTCGAATCACAAGCGCGCGCGCCTTGCCATAGGCCACATGCGCTGTCAAAAGCCGCCGCGCATTTGTGACACTCTTCCAAGGCCTGATTCATTGACCAATCCCGCGCAACCAAAGCGCTTTATGCCCGCAAAATCGCTCACTGGAACTATTCGCGTTCCAGGGGACAAGTCGATCAGCCACCGCGCGGTGATGTTCGGCGGACTGGCCGTAGGCGAGACCAAAGTGACTGGCCTGTTAGAAGGTGAAGACGTGCTGTCCACAGCGGCTGCAATGCGTGCGATGGGTGCGCGTGTCGAACGGGCCGACAATGGGGAATGGTCAATCCACGGCGTTGGCATTGGCAGTTTGGCGGAACCGAACAGCGCGCTGGATATGGGCAATTCGGGCACGTCCACACGCCTCCTGATGGGCTTGATCGCGGGCCACGCCATTCAAGCGACCTTTGTGGGCGACGCCAGTCTTTCTGGCCGTCCGATGGGACGGGTGATTGAACCCTTAAGCAAAATGGGTGCGCAGTTCACCGCTTCGGCGGGCGGCACATTGCCACTGACAATGCGCGGCGCGACGACACCCATCCCAATAGAATACCGCCTGCCAGTGGCCAGCGCGCAAGTAAAAAGCGCGGTCTTGCTCGCTGGATTGAACACGCCTGGCATCACGCGGGTAATCGAACCAGTACCAACCCGCGATCATTCAGAGCGCATGCTGGCCGGATTTGGTGCAGAAATGACTGTCGAGGAAGTGGACGGAGAACGCGTGATCGAACTGCGCGGCGAGGCGAGTTTCGAACCGCAGACAATCACTGTTCCGGGCGATCCCTCATCCGCAGCATTCTTTGCCGTGGCCGCATTGATCGTACCGGGAAGCGATCTGATTATTGAGAATGTGGGGCTCAACCCAACCCGCGCGGGCGTTTTCGAAGTGCTTCGCCAAATGGGCGGCTCAATCGAGTATCTAAGCCACCGCGAAGTGGGCGGCGAACCCGTGGCGGATCTGCGCGTCCGGCACTCCGCGCTCACCGGTATTGACGTCGATCCGGGCATCGCACCGAGCATGATTGACGAGTTTCCCGTGCTGTTCGTCGCGGCTGCAATGGCCAAAGGCACCACGACGACACGCGGGTTGGAAGAGCTGCGAGTCAAAGAAAGCGACCGTCTGACCGCGATGGCCGATGCATTGAAACTCGCCGGCGCGCATGTCGAAGAAACCGAAGACGGCTTGATCATCGAAGGATCCGGCGGGGATCCCCTGCCCGGAACTTCTGGCGCGCCGGTCACAACGCATCTCGATCATCGCATCGCCATGAGCATGGCCGTGGCTGGCCTTGCAAGCAGCAAGGGCGTAGAGATTGATGACACGACACCAATCGGAACGAGCTTTCCGAACTTTGAAAAGCTGATGAGCGAGGCATCTGTATGATCATCGCCGTCGATGGCCCGACCGCTTCTGGCAAAGGCACGATAGCCCGCGCGATTGCCGAGCATCTGGGTATCGCCTATCTCGATACAGGATTGCTCTATCGCGCGGTCGGTCGACAGGTTCAGCTGAACGACGGTGACCCAGAAAACGCGGATGAAGCGTTGGCCGCGTGCGACTTTCCCGACACGCTTCTCGACGATCCAGAACTCCGCAACGAGATTACCGGCAATTTCGCCAGCAAAGTGTCCGCGCAACCCGCTGTTCGAGAGGCGCTGTTTAAACGCCAACGCAGTTTTGCCGAGCAAGATGGCGGCGCAGTGCTGGACGGCCGTGATATTGGCACAGTCGTCGCGCCCGATGCCGACGT
>CAKZSF010000142.1 GCA_937920575.1 uncultured Sphingomonadaceae bacterium
ACACCCAGACTGACGAGATAGTTCTTCGCCGCATTTGCGCGCCGCTCGCCCAGTGCGAGGTTGTAGTCGCGCGTGCCGCGCTCATCCGCGTGGCCTTCAATCGTGGCAGTCCCGTTGGGGAATTGCATCAGATATTGCGCCTGCTGCTGCAGAGCGGCGGCATCGGCGCTGTCGATGTTGTAGCGATCTGTGTCGAAATAGATCGTGTCTTGCCCCTGCATTGCGGCGGCGAAATGCGCCTGCGTTCCAGGCGCCGGGCCTTCGGGCACATCGTTTATCCCGGTATCGACATTGGTGTTAACGCCCGTATCAACCGGCGGCGGCGGCAGTTCCTCTGGCGGCTTTTTCGCACAAGCGCCCAGCGCGAGCGCCGACGCGGCCATCAGGGATGCAGCAAGTTTCATATTCATCAGATCACCTCTTCATTCGCAGCGATTGTCTAGAGTCTTGGTTCCAATAACAAGCGATTATGGCAAAACGGGGCCCCATGCCGGATCCGAGCCATCCACCGGCGTGCTGAGCTTGCGCTCATTCTCGCCAGTCAAATCAACTTGCCAGATTGCGGTTTGGCCCGTGTTGCGCGCCGTGCGGAAGAATTGCACGATCCGGCCATTGGGCGACCATGTCGGCGCTTCATCCTGCCAGCTGTTCGTCAGATAGCGCAGGCTGCGCCCTTGCGGCGTCATCACCGCAATGCGGAAATTGCCCGCCATATGGGTAAACGCGATCTGATCTCCGCGCGGGCTCCACTCAGGCGTGGCCGCGCGTCCACCATGGAAGCTGATCCGGCGCTGGTTCGATCCATCGGCGTTCATCACATAGACCTGCTGGCTGCCCGAACGATCGCTTTCAAACACGATTTTGCTGCCATCGGGCGAGTAGGAACCGCCCACATCGATACCCGGCGTGTTGGTCAGGCGCTCGCTCTCACCGCCGGTTGCTCGCACGCGGTAGATATCCGTGTTTCCGCTCACCGCCATCGAATAGAGGATGTAGCGCCCATCCGGCGACCAACGTGGCGCGAAAGTCGGGTTGGTGCTTTGCGTGACCAGCGACTGACGTCCCGTTCCCACATCATAGATAAAGATGCGCGGATTGCCATTGAGATAGCTGAGATACACGATTTTCGAATAATCAGGCGAATAGCGCGGGGTCAGCGCGGTCGTCTGCCCGCTGGTGATAAAGCGGTGGTTCGCGCCATCGCTGTCCATAATCGCAAGGCGCTTGACCCGGCGATCCTTTGGCCCGGTCTCTGCAATGTAAGCGATTTTGGAATCGAAGAACGGATCCTCACCGGTCAGCCTCGAATAGATCATGTCGGAGCATTTATGCGCCGCGCGCCGCCAATCCGATGGCTGCACAATCCAGCCTGCGTTGTCGAGCTCGTCATTCAGCTCAACATCATAGAGATAGCAGCCCACAGTCAGCCGCCCGTCGCTCTCTGCGCGGACATAGCCATGCACCAGCATCTCAGCCGAACGACTCGTCCAAGTGCCCCATTGCGGGCTGCGGATATGCGCAATCGTCGGGCGCGGCAGCGGGTCGGGGCCGGTTGGCTCAAACAACCCGTTGTTGCGCAGATTGGCGGTGATCACCCGCGCCAGCTCCACACCCAGCGCGGTCGTGCCGCTGGCATTGGCGGGGGTTGGCGCGTTGGATGGCGTTGCGAATGCCGGAATGGCGATGCCGAGATCTTCATTGGTCAGCGTGCCGACCACTTCCTCACTGCCGCCACTTGGCTGCGCGATGGGCGTTGTCGTAGGATCAGCGCCACTGTCTTGCGCGTGCGCAATGGGCGAGAAAGCCACAAGCACCGCTGCTGAAAATGTCATCAAAAGCCGCATGGGTTCATTCTTTCCTGAAAGTAAATTCATAGCTGCTGAACAGATCATGGCGATCCGATGGCAAATTTGTGAATTGGCCGACCAGACGAAGCGCACGCACGGCGCATTCCCCGAAACGTCCAGCCTGCGCGCTGTTGCTGGCGGTCTCTCCCGTCACTCGTGGCGCACCAATCGACGTGATCCGCCCGTTGGAGTCCATCCGGAACCGCACTTTGGCGCGCAACTTGTCGATATCCAGCCCGCTGATCCGGCACCGGTTCCATTTGGGCAGAACCTGAGAGGCGATGCTGACATTGATGTTTTTCTTTGCCTGAGCGGTGCTGGTGCTGTTCGCCCCGCCAAACGCCCCACCAAAGCCTGTATCCCCTTTGTCGCCCGTCTTCTTCGACGCGGCCGCTCCGCCGCCTTGACTCCCCGTTGTCTTCTTCGGGTCAGGCTTCTTCTTGGGCGCACGCGAGGCCGATGGCGAGGGCGAAGGGCTAGGCGTGCTCGGAGCCGAAGAGTTGGTCGCAGGGTCGACCACGGGCTGATCAGGTGTCGGCACGGGAGGCACAACGTTTTCGATACTGCTTTCAACCGGCGCGCCCGGTGCGAACCGTTCGTCACCCGGATTGGGTGAGAGGTTCGCCACATCCTCGCCATCGGTCAGACTCACCGCCATCCGTTCCGGCGCGGCAATCGTGTCGACATCGTCGGTTGCCTGAACCAGCAGCACCGCCACCAACGCCACATGTGCAACAGCGGCCAGGCCTAGCCCGACCATTTCCTCTGTGCGCAGCGCGGGGCGATTGACCTCCATCACCATGACGCTATGGCGCGTTAACTGAACTGTTGGTGACCAGCGAAATCTGGTTGAAGCCCGCGCGGTTCAGCTCACCCATCACCGACATCACGCGGCCATATTCCA
>CAKZSF010000143.1 GCA_937920575.1 uncultured Sphingomonadaceae bacterium
CAGCCGGTTTGATTTTGGTCGTTCCAAGACCAATAGCGGCCCCTACAAATTCAAAAAGAATTGGGGCTTTGAGCCGCAGCCTCTGCATTATGTCAGCTGGCAGGCACCCGGCACGGAAAAGCGCGATGCCGATCCCACCAGCGCAAAACACGCGAAGCGGATCGAGCTGTGGCAGAAGCTGCCACTGTCCATTGCCAATCGCATTGGTCCGTTCATCGCCAGAGGACTCGGCTGAGGCACTGTGCGATGAATGGCGAAATTCTCTTCCTAGCGCATCGGATTCCCTTTCCTCCCGACCGGGGGGACAAGATCCGTTCGCACCACTATTTGCGCGCTCTTGCTCGCATCGCGCCGGTGCATGTCGCCTGTCTGGGGGAAACAGATGGCGATATGGTGCAAGAAGGCGAGCTGGCTGAGCTATCCGCCAGCCACTGCCTCGTGCATCGGTCCAAACCGTTGCCGCTGGCAGGCGTGGAAGCCTTGACGAAGCGGAAACCCGTCAGCCTGACCGCGTTCCATTCAAACGCAATTGAGCGATTTGTTGCAGACACAATTGCCAAGCGGCCCATCGCCGCGATTTTCGTGTTCTCCGGGCAAATGGGACAGTATGTTCCGTGGGACTTCAAGGGCAGAGTTGTGATCGATTTGTGCGATGTCGATTCCGCCAAGTTCGAGGCTTATGCCGAAACTAAGGGTGGCCCTCGCGGTTGGATTGATGCGCGCGAGGAACGCTTGCTCCGCGTTGAGGAAGAACGCCTCGCGCACCGCGCCGACCATTGCCTGCTGATCAGCGATGCAGAAGCGCAATTGCTCAAAAGCCGCATGAGCCAGCCTGCCGCGGCGAACATCCGCGCGATGGGTAATGGAATCGATGCGGATTTCTTTGATCCTGCGACAACTCCCGAACATCCCGGATTAAGCAGCAGCGGGCCCCATTTTGTGTTCACCGGACAAATGGACTACGCCCCCAATGTCAGCGCCTGTCAGCGCGCGACAAATGCGTTGATGCCAAAAGTGAGAGAGCAGTATCCGAACGCACAATTCCAAATCGTGGGACGGGCGCCATCAGATGCTGTTCAGGCGTTGGATGGTGTGAACGGCACGCGCGTGTGGGGCGAAGTGCCTGACGTGCGACCATTCCTGAAATCGGCCGATGCTGTGCTTGCTCCGTTGACCATCGCGCGAGGGGTGCAGAATAAGGTGTTGGAAGCGATGGCCTTGGCAAAGCCGGTCGTCCTTTCACCCGAAGCGGCCACCGGCATCGACGCGAGCAACGGCACTGAATTCTTGATCGGCAAAGACGATGCGGCGCTTATCGAGCATCTCAATCGATTGTGCGCCAGTGACGATAATCGCATGATTTTGGGCAACGCTGCCCGGGACTATGTAGTTCGCGAGAAAAGCTGGCCTGCGGTCCTGAAAGATCTGCAGGATCTTATCGCTGGCAACCTATCTGCAAGCGAGACTCGGCATGCAGCCTGAAGCTGCCTTGGAACGCAGCGCGCCGACGCGTTGGATGGAGCGTATTCCGGAGCAATGGCGTTCGCCATTGTTCCAGCTCACGCTCGCTTATGTGGGCCTGATCGCTCTGACTTTGAACGACTGGATCGACATGTTCGACCAGTGGTGGAACAGCTCAACTTACAACCATATTCTGCTCGTGCCGTTGATCCTTGGCTGGTTGATCCACTTGCGTCTTCCAGCATTGGCAAAGCTAGAGCCGAAAGCATGGTGGCCAGGTCTGATCACGCTGACGGGATCAGCGCTGCTGTGGGTCGTCGGCAAAATCGCTGGTGTCAATCTGGTGTGCCACTTGGGTGCATTGCTGATGCTGCACGGTGCAACGCTCACGCTCATTGGTCCGCGCATCTATGCCGCGCTGATATTCCCGCTGGCCTATTCATTGTTCCTCGTGCCTTTTGGTGAGGAGTTGGTGCCGGCGCTGCAAATGATTACCGCCGACATCACCATTGCACTAACAAATCTCAGCGGCATTCCAGCAGATATTGATGGCGTGTTTATCGACACACCAGCAGGTCTGTTCGAAGTCGCCGAGGCGTGTTCGGGCGTAAAGTTTCTGATCGCTATGATCGCCTTGGGCACGCTGGTCGCCCATATTGGGTACAAAACGTGGGGGCGGCGCATCGCCTTCATGGCGCTCGCGATTATTGTCCCCATTATCGCTAACGGATTTCGCGCGTGGGGCACGATCTATATTGCGCAATCGCAAGGCATCGAGTTTGCTGCGGGATTTGACCACATCTTCTACGGATGGATTTTCTTCGCGCTGGTTCTGGCGTTTGTGCTTGCGATCGGTTGGCGCTTCTTTGACCGCGCAGTGGATGACGATGCGATTGATCTGCAAGCTTTGGATAAACTCACATTTCTCAAACGGCTCGAGGATTTCCCAATCCGAGGCTGGATAGCGTTTGGAGCGATCGCTGCTGTTGCTGCCGCTTCCTTGGTATGGGTCGCCACGGCGCAACGCGTAGAAGCGGAATTGCCCGAGCAAGTCTTCGCTCCGCAAGTCGCCGGTTGGGAGTTGGTCGATTATCAACCCGGCGTCTGGTGGGAGCCACGCGGAACAGGTGCAGATCACAAAATCCTTTCCCGTTACCGTGATGCAGGGGGCCGCGAAGTTGATCTGTTTCTCGCCACATATGCGGCCCAACGGGAAGGGGCAGAAGCAGGCGCGCATGGGGAAGGGGCCCTGCCTCCCGACACCGACTGGCGTTGGTTGGCAGATGGACCAGCAATCGACGGGTTCGATACGGACAGGCTGCAAGCGCTGGGCAAAGTTCAGCGCGTAACCGCCACAAGCTATCGCCGTGGAGATGTGCTGACAGGAAGCACCACCAAGCTGAAACTGGCGACCATGCGCGACAAGTTCTTGCTGCAATCGGCACCGACGACAACAATCATCATTGCGGCTGAACAGAACGACCGCAACCCGGACGCTGCTCAATCCGTCTCGTCCTTCGCACAAGCTGCTGGTGATATGGGCGAATTTGTAGACGCCATTGTGCAAAGCGACTAACGGTAAAACCCATGTGCGGTCTTGCCGGAATCTTTCATCTTGCCACGCCCAAGCCGGTGGAAGCGTCTCGTATCACCACGATGACGGACGCGATGCTGCATCGTGGACCAGATGGGGGCGATGTGTGGACAGATCGAGGTGTTGGCCTTGGCCACCGCAGGCTTTCGATCATTGATCTGGAAGGTTCTCCGCAACCAATGGCCTCGACCGATGGCCAGGCCATGTTGGTGTTCAATGGCGAGATCTACAACTTTCAGGAATTGCGCCGCGAATTGATCGATGGCGGCGCGCAATTGCGCACCGAAGGCGACAGTGAAGTTATTCTGGCCGCTTATCAACGCTGGGGCATTGATTGCCTGCAAAAGCTGCATGGCATGTTTGTGTTCGCGATCTATGACTTGCACAAGAAGGCTCTGTTCATTGCCCGTGACAGGTTAGGGGTGAAGCCACTTTTCCTGTCCGAACTGAGCGATGGCTCGCTGGCCTTTGCCTCCGAGTTGAAGGGGCTGCTCGCCCACCCATTGTTACGCAAGCGAGTCGATCCCCTCGCGCTCGAGGATTACATGACCTGGGGTTATGTCCCCGATCACCGGTCATTCCTCCAAGGCGTAAGGAAGCTGCCTGCCGGACATTTCCTTTGGTTGGAACATGGCAAACCGATGCCGCAACCGCGGCAATGGTGGGATATCAGCTTTGCCGAACGCACCAAAGCGAAGCCGCCCGAGCAAGAGGCCGAACTGCTGCATCTGATGCAGCAGGCCGTCAGCTCTCGGATGACAGCGGATGTGGCATTGGGCGCGTTTCTTTCAGGTGGCGTGGATTCGTCATCCGTTGTTGCGTTGATGGCAGAGGCGAGCCGCGATCCGGTGCGCAGCTGCTCCATCGGATTTGATGCCGCAGAGCTGGACGAGACATCCTACGCTCAGAAGATCGCCGAATTATACGGCACTGATCATCGTGAACGAAAGGTCGGGTCAAAAGATTTCGAGCATATCGACTTGCTCGCTATGATGTTCGACGAGCCCTTCGCAGATGGCTCTGCCCTGCCAACCTGGCGTGTGTGCCAATTGGCGAAAGAAGAAGTCACTGTCGCGCTGTCTGGCGACGGAGCTGACGAGGCCTTCGCCGGGTATCGCAGACAGGTATTCCATGCGCGCGAAGAGCAGGCAAGGGCGGTCTTGCCCGGCTTCTTGCGCAAGCCGATTTTTGGCGCATTGGGCAAATGGTATCCGAAGTTGGATTGGGCGCCGCGTCCGTTGCGCTTCAAGACAACCTTCCAATCACTCGGGTCGGACGGTGCAGAGGGCTATGCTCGCGCGCTGTGTCAGACGCCGCCCGAATTGCGTGAGGCCTTGTTCTCAGAAGAGTTTCTGAAGGAGCGCGGAGATTATCGCGCCGAGCAACCTTTCATGGATATGATGCGCGATGCGCCGGCTCGTTCGGGGTTGGATCAGGCGCAATATGCCGATCTCAAATTCTGGTTGCCCGGTGATATTCTGACCAAAGTCGACCGCACCAGCATGGCTGTGAGCCTTGAGGCGCGCGAGCCGCTGCTTGACCATCGCTTGATTGAGTTC
>CAKZSF010000144.1 GCA_937920575.1 uncultured Sphingomonadaceae bacterium
GCGCGGGGCAGGAACGGGATCGACTTGTCCCGGTATCGACATAAGATCAGTGTTGGCCATGATGGCGCGGCATATAAGCGCGCCGACGGCAGAATGCTAGCGCAGCTTCGCGCAGCCCACGGTGGCCGCATCCATCGCTGTGGCCACTCCGTTCAGTTTGTAGCTGTTGGAGAAATTGCGGCCGTTGCTGCCGCGCGCGCTGATCGACATGCGGCTGGCCGAACGCATGGCAGCCACAATCGCTGCATCCATCCGCTGATCCTGCGCCCACGCATCCCCGCCGCCACCAGTCAGACTGAAATTGCGATCACCCACACGCAGGCGGATCGTGCTGCCGCTTTGGATATTCCGCGAAAGGCGGAAATGCACTTGCCCGCGCACATTGCGACCGGGCCACGTGCCAACACTGGCATAGGGCTGATAATCGCGTTGAAGGCTGGAAGGCGCAGCCATCGCAATCGCGTAGCAACGCGGCGTATCAACATCACGAAACGCGCCCCAATCCCCAAAAGTGCCGAGGCTGTCTTTGGCGGATAAAGACGTTGGCACAAGTACAAGCGCTATCAGTAGTAAAACTCTCATGCTTTCGCCTTAGCTTGCATCTCGTCGCGCGTAAATCGGTAGATCCTCATCCGGTTTTACTGGAAAATTCGGCGATTATCTCCTATATCCAAGTCATTGAGAGGGGCGCACAAATCAATCACCCCTGTAGAACGAAGAGCTGGCACGTCCCCGTTCGCCGGCGAGGATAGAGATGAGCCTGTTAGCCGATCATAACCTGCCCTTTGCGATTGCGCTGGGGTTGATGCTTTTGTTTGCGCTTTTGCAAATTATTGGCCTCGGCGATTTCGATTTTGATGGCGAAGTAGATTTTGAGATCAGTAAAGACGTGGATGCCGCGGCCGCGCCTGGCCTGTTCGGCAGCCTGACGACGTTGCTGGGCATCGGCAAGGTGCCGTTTTTCGTTTGGCTGGTCGTGTTCCTGTTTATGTTTGCCGCCATCGGGGTGAGCGGACAATCGCTGGCAGAAAGCCTCACAGGATCGCCACTCTACGCATGGCTGGCCGCGTTGCTGTCGCTGGGTGCGACACTGCCGATCACAGGCGTCTTGGTGCGGCCCCTGGCCAAGATCATGCCGCAGGATGAGACCACTGCGGTCGGGCTCGACAGTCTGGTCGGACGCCGCGCGAAGCTGAGCACCGGGCGTGCCGCCAGAGGCGATGCAGCGCGAGCCAAAGTTTATGACATTAACGGCCATGCACATCATGTGATGGTTGAGCCGCATGAGGATGCGAGCGAAATATTGGAAGGTGACGAAATGTTGCTGGTGCGGCGTGAAGGGCAATTGTTTTTCGCAACGCCGCTGTCGGAGCGCAAATTGTCATCGATGAATTGAACACACGAATTTCAACAAAGGAGAGGAAATGGATAGCCTGTTAAACACCACCACAATTATGATCGTCTCGGCGATTGTCGCGTTCATCGCGATCGTCATCTTCTTGACCAAACTCTATCGCCGCGCATCGAAAGAGATCGCGTTCGTGCGAACCGGTGTTGGCGGAGAGCGGGTCGTTATGAATGGCGGCGCGCTGGTGCTGCCCGTGTTTCATGAGACCATGCCGGTCAATATGAACACACTGGTTCTGCCCGTCGTGCGCCGCGATGCAGAGGCTCTGATCACGCTCGACCGTTTGCGGATCGATGTGAAGGCAGAGTTCTACGTTCGCGTGAAGCCGGATTCAGAGGCCATTGCGATGGCCGCGCAAACGCTGGGCCACCGGACAATGCAGCCCGAAATGCTCAAGGATCTGGTCGAGGGCAAATTCGTCGACGCCTTGCGCTCGGTTGCCGCCGGGATGACGATGAACGAACTGCACGAGCAACGTGCGGATTTCGTGCAGAAGGTGCAGCAGGTTTCTTCCAACGATCTGGCGATGAACGGGCTGGAGCTCGAGTCAGTCTCGCTGACCGGACTTGACCAGACCAGCATTGAGCATTTCAACGCCAACAACGCGTTTGACGCCGAAGGTCTGACGAAGCTGACTGAACAGATCGAAGCTCGCAAAAAACTGCGCAACGATATCGAACAAGACACGCGCGTTCAGATGGAATCGAAAAATTTGGAGGCCGATCAAAAGTCCTTCGAAATCGGCCGTGACACGGAATATGCGCGACTGCAGCAGGAACGAGAAGTCGAGGTCCGGCGCGCGGCGCAAACCTCCGAAATCGCCCGTGAACAAGCTGAACGTTCCCGCGAAGCCGATGCGGCGAGAATTGAGGCGAAGAAGCAAGTTGATGCACAGCAAATCGAAGCCGACCGGCTGGTAGAAGAGGCGCGGATTGATCAGCAACGTGCGCTCGAAATCGCGCGTCAGGAACAGCAGATCGCAGTTCAAAACAAGTCTCGCGAAGAAAGCCAAGCCAAAGCGGAAGCCGACGCGGCGCGCGCTAAGGCGGTTGCTGCCGAAGAGCAGGTTGCGACTTCGCGTGAAAGCGAGATCGCTGAGCGCGACAAGAAGATCGAACTGATCGAAGCGGCGAAACAGGCAGAGCGCGAAGCAATCAGCGTAAAGGTTGAGGCGGAAGCCGAGAAGGATGCGGCGCAAAACCGCGCTGAGGCGTTGCGCCGTGAGGCCGAAGGTGAAGCCGAGGCTGAGAAGCTGCGCGCTGACGCTGCCCGGGTTCGTTTCGAAGTGGAGGCGGCCGGTCAACAAGCTATCAACGAGGCGGCCAACATCCTCTCGATGGATCAGATCAGTCTGCAGACTAAGCTGGCTCTGTTGAAAGTGCTCCCAGAAGTGATCCGCGAGAGTGCCAAGCCAGTCGAGGCAATCGATTCGATCAAGATCGTTCAAGTTGATGGTCTGACGCAGCAATCGGGCGGCGGCAATGGCTCGGGCGGCGCGGGCGGCGGAGGAGGCACCGGAAACTTGGCCAATGACGCTGTATCAGCCGCGCTTGCCTATCGCGCGCAGGCGCCTGTGCTTGATGGATTGATGAAGGAGCTTGGACTGGATGGCGCTTCCTTGAGCGGTCTCGTCAACTCGGCAACGGACGTGGAAGGCGTTAGCGTCGGCGAAGCTTTGGAAGCAGCTGTTGAAAACGAAATCGAGACCAAGAAGCTAGAGGAAGTTGCAGAAACGCCTGCGTCTGCCAAGCCTTCAAAGCCGAGGGTTAGGCCGGCCGCTGGAGGCGCAAGACCCGGCGATAAACCAGCTTCTCGTTAGTTAGCGCTGTCTTGTGAATGGGATGGGTAGGTGATTTGGGTCACCTCCCATTCCTTCGCGCCAGAGGGAAGTCTGACGAGGCGTAGGTCGCCGACACTTGCCCCTTTAAGAGCGCGGGCCATTGGGGAAGACCAGCCGATCCTGCCCGCGCTGGCGTCCTGTTCGTCATCTCCGATCAGGGTCACACGTTTTTCTTGATCGTCTTCGTCGGCCAGGGTGACCGTCGCGCCAAAGAATGCGCGGGTCTTGTCAGGCTGGTCCGCGGGGTTGATCACACGCGCCGCTTTCATTCGGCACGACAAATGACCCAGCTCGCGATCGATTTCGCGCATGCGTTTGCGACCATAAATGTAATCGCCATTCTCGCTGCGGTCACCATTGCCCGCCGCCCAGCTGACAATCTCCACAATCTCTGGTCGTTCTGTGCCGAGCAGATGATCATAGCGGGCCTTGAGCGCGGCAAGTCCTGTGGGCGTGATTGGATTGTCTTTGCTCTTCACAGCCACGCTCACCTGAGATCAACGCTGGAGATAGAATGATACCGTGCGCGGTTTGCCAAAGGCAGTCTTGTTGGGATTGAGCGCCTCGTAAACGACGGCATTTTCAATCACGCGCTGGACATAATTCTTCGTTTCGAAGAAGCCCATTCGTTCGATCCATTCGACCCAAGAAATGGCACCCGTGCGCGGATCGCCATTCTGCCGCAGCCACTTGTTCACATTGCCGGGCCCAGCGTTATAGGCGGCAATTGCGAGCGGGTAGGAGCCCTTGTAGTAACGTAACATGCGCGCGAAATAGGCATCGCCCAGCTGCATATTGTATTGCGGATCGCTGATCAGCGCGGAGCTCATATAGGAACGGCCGACCAGTCGCGCTTGCTCGCGCGCTGTGCCCGGCATCAATTGCATAAGCCCGCGCGCACCAGCATGGCTGATTGCGTTCTGAGCGAACTGGCTTTCCTGGCGTGTGATGGCATGGACCATTGTCCAATTTGCGCCCGATGGCGGTGTAATGCGCGGGAAGGCCTGCGTGTGGAAGTTGCGGTGGCCGTCCGCAGCTGCGGCCTCGCCAGATATAACGGCCAGATCGCGGCGACCAATATCGCGCGCCAGCTCTGCCACCATCCAATGCTCGGCAGGTGTCTCAGCTTGGCTTGCAACTTCTTTGAAGAAGTGGATCGATGTGCGCCAAGGCGAATTGCGCGCAACTTCGCGCACGGCTTTCACCAAAGGTTTGGCGTTGAATTCGGCGCGTTGTTCAGCAGTTGGTGGAGCGTCGGGCTGGGCCGATAAATCCGGCATGGGCTGACCCATCGCCTGCAACGCCATCTGACCATAGAACCGCTCAGGATACTGCGCGGCTAGGTTATAGTAACGGCCCGCTGCATCCAGATCGCCTCCACGATGAGCGGCAAGGCCTGCCCAATAGAATCCCTTGGAACGAGTCTGGGGTGTGCGCGCGGCTGCGCCATAGCGATAGAACAGTGGAGCCGCGGCCATTGGCTGATTGAGACGCCACAGCGCGTTTGTTCCGCCTTTCCACATCAATGTGGTGTAATCGTCACGCAGCTTGAACTCGCGCTTGGAAATGTCTTCGTTCGGCTCGAACGCTGCATCAATTGTTTGGGCGATCCGCACCGTGTCGAGCGGGCTGGCCGGATTGGCAACGCGCAGCAGCTCGTCGACCCATTCAACTTGATCATGCGGTTTGACTGTCAGAGGCGGCTGGCCCGCAATCAATCGAACT
>CAKZSF010000145.1 GCA_937920575.1 uncultured Sphingomonadaceae bacterium
CCCACTATTTGCCGGATACAAAAAAACTGTCGTTGACTGCGCGCGTACGCGGATGGCGTGACTTTGCGCCAAGCGTGATGCCCTTGCCGCACCCAGCGTGGCGCAGTGTCATGTGGATGAAGAAAAACCCTTGGTTCGAAGCCGAGACGCTGCCGGAGTTGCAAAGTCGTATCGCGGCATTGTTGTGACCATTCAGCCACGTCTCATTTGCGACACATTCTTTGGCGACTTTGCCTGTTCAAAAGGCCAGGTTCAAAAGGAGAAACCCCATGTCGATTGAGCAACTAGCCCAAGAATTCTTTGATGCCGTAAAGGATGATCGAACGGACGATTATCAGGCCATGTGGTCCGATGATATTGAGAGCCGTGAGCCCGGCGATGGCCCTATGTCCCACGTGAAGGGTCGTGAGCAGTTGCTCGAAAAGCACGCCTGGTGGAATGACAACGCAGAGATGCACGATTTCTCTATGGAAGGCCCCTATGTGGTTGGAGATCAATTCGCCATCCGGTTCGCAATGGATGTAACGATGATGGGCGAGCGCTCTCAAAACAGCGAGACAGCTGTCTATTCGGTAAAGGATGGCAAGATCGCTGAGGAACGCTTCTTCTACGGCGGATAAAGGCCGCTAGTTGATCCGGTAAAAATCCGCGACACGTTCCAAGGCTAGTTTGAGCACCAGCTTGCCGCTGCGTGCGGGCCAAGCGAGTGTCTTCTCGGCAATCGGCAAGCTCTCTCCTGCGCAGACCACCCGCCAGAGGATGTCTTCCAACCCCTTGCCGGCCTGCGACAGCGCGCCATCAAACCGCTCGCGCGCGGCCAATTGGCGTTCGCTCGGCGCGAGCCCGTGATCACCCCCGCCCTTTACCCGCACCGGATCCCACCGCATGGTGATCGAAGGGGCCATTTGCGCGCGTTCGTAATCGGCGCGCAGTCGCTCTCCGGCATCAAACAGGCGGTCATCCAGATGGCCCCTTGCGTGCAGCCAGCTCAATGGGCTTTCCGCCAGATTGACCGTGACACTGCGTCGTGCGCCCTTTGCCGCCGCCCGTTTCGGCCCCTCTTGGGTTAGCTCTCTTTCAACCAGTTCACGCATGTTCATTTGCCTCCTGTGGATCCATCCATGCGACGGGGCTTGCAATCAATTGGTTATTGTAGGAAAGGTAAAAGTGCCAATTCGGTTATTTGGAGGCAGCGCATGATCAACCGCATCAGAGACATTCGCAAGCAGAAGGGCATGACTTTGGCCGAGGTGGCGGAGGCTTGTTCCCCGCCTACCACCGCGCAAACCATAGGCCGGCTTGAAACGGGCATGCGCAATCTCTCGCTCACATGGATGAACCGAATTGCCGTTGCTCTGGGTGTTGAGGCCGAAGCACTGGTGCGCCCCGAAAACGAGGCGACCACACATGTTGTCGCTACTCTGACCGCGTCTGGGCCTGAACCACTCGCCAAACCGCGCGACGCCATCCTGCCCAACGAATTGAGCGCGGCAGACAGTATGGTTGTATTGCAGATCGAAACCAGCATGGGCGAATACCGCGCGGGCGATCAGCTGTGGCTTGTCCAGCGTTCGCCCGAGGATGCGCCCGGCATGATCAACCGCGATGTGTTGGTGCCCAAATCGGGCGGGCGTTTTGCATTCGGTCGACTGATTGATCGGCGCGGAACATTGGTTGGCATTTTACCTCCGGGCCTTGGTGAGAAGCAGATCGTTGTCGATGCGCCCGCTTGGATTGCGCAGGCGGAAATGCTGGTGAGGAAGCTCTGACCATGGCCTCCAAACCCAAACGCCTGCTGTCCATCGCCACGCTGTACCCAAACGAGCACACGCCGCGCTTTGGTACGTTTGTGGCGCGAAGTTTGGAAGCGCTGGCGGCACGCCCAGACTGGGATGTGACAGTGATCAGTCCAATCGGTCTGCCGCCGATCCCTTTCGGCCATTATCGTCCGCTCGCCGATGCTGCACGCGACGGGATCGAGAACGGCGTGGCGGTGCACCGCCCCGTGTTCACGCTCGTCCCGCGCCTATCTGGGCGCTTCAACCCGACTTCGATTGCCCGCGCGATTCTTCCGCTCGCCAAGGAGCTCCATGCCGAGCAACCCTTCGACATGGTCGATGCGCAATTCTTCTATCCCGATGGCCCTGCCGCAGCGTGGATCGCCAATGTTCTCGACCTGCCGTTTGCCGTGAAGGCACGCGGCGCAGACGTTTCCTATTGGGGCGCGAAATCATATGGCGCGTCCAAGATCGCCGACACGGCAAAGCGGGCCGCTCAACCCATTGCAGTGAGCGAGGCATTAGCAGACGATTTGGCCGCGCTGGGCGTTGAGCGAAACCGAATTGCAGTCCACTACACCGGGCTGGACCGCGAGTTGTTCAAGCCTGCCAAACGCAAAGACGCGCGCGAGGCTTTGGCGCACAAATTCGGAATTCCGTCTGACCTGACACTGCTCGCCACAGTCGGCGCGTTGATTGAGCGGAAGGGACAAGAAATCGTCCTGCGCGCTCTTGCCGATTTGCCCAATTGCCGCCTGGCCCTGGTCGGCAAAGGCGAAGATCAAGCCAAATTGGAAGCGCTAGCCAGCGAGTTGGGCGTAAACGAGCGCGTGCATTTCCTTGGCTCGCTTGATCACCATGACTTGCCCACTGTGCT
Source organism: uncultured Sphingomonadaceae bacterium (assembly GCA_937920575.1). Taxonomy (GTDB): domain Bacteria; phylum Pseudomonadota; class Alphaproteobacteria; order Sphingomonadales; family Sphingomonadaceae; genus CAKZSF01. The sequence goes on from CAKZSF010000145.1 coordinate 2,656, forward strand.
CAGCGCCGCCTCCGCAATGGTCTTGCCATCGGCCAGTGAAGGCCTCGCCAATGCCTGGGTCGAAGCGCTCGCTTGCGGCTGTCCGCTCGTCATCACTGATGCGGGCGGCGCAAAAGAACTGGTCACGGCAAAAACCGCTGGCCGAATTGTCGCGCGTAACCCGGCTGCAATTGCCGCAGGCATTTCTGAGGTTCTGTCCGCCAAGCTACCCCAAGCGAAAGTAGCCGCCAACGCAGACGCGTTCAGCTGGCCCAACCATGCCGAGAAGCTGGCCGGGCTTTACTCTCAAGTGATCGCCAAAAAGGCTTAAGCGTCGCCGCGTGCGACTTTCTCTTGCTGCTCCACGACGCTTTCTTGCGGGACAAAGCTGTCGGAGGTCACACCCAGCCAGATCAGCAAGGGCGAGGCCATATAGACTGAGCTGTATGTGCCCACGAAAATGCCCAGCGTGATCGCCGCGGTGAACCCGAACAGGCTCTCCGGCCCGAGGAACAGCAGTGCAATCAGCACAACCAGCAAGGTCAGCGATGTCATCACTGTCCGGGCCAGCGTTTCGTTCACTGACAGATCGAGCAGAGCAGGCAGTTCCATCTTGCGATAACGTTTCAGATTCTCGCGGATACGGTCGTAAATCACGATCGTGTCGTTCAGCGAGAAGCCGATAATCGTCAGGAAGGCCGCGATAATCTTCAGGTCAAATTCCAGCTGGAACAGCGCAAACATGCCCGCCGTCAGCGAGACATCGTGGAACAGCGCGAACAAAGCCCCGACACCGAACTGCCACTCGAACCGGATCCAAATGTAGAGCGCAATCGCGATCATCGCCGCGATCAGAGCG
>CAKZSF010000146.1 GCA_937920575.1 uncultured Sphingomonadaceae bacterium
TGCGCAACGTCGCCGCGACGCTGAAGGCGGGCGATATCATCAATGTTGCAATCGAGGATGCAGACGAGCACGACCTGTTTGGCGTGCCCACAGATTCCCGTTAGGCGCTCACGCGCTTAACCAGCGATACTGGCACGCGCCGCACGCTGGGGCTGTCATGTACTTCAGTCACCGCCTCAACCAGCAAGCGACCCGCTAGGTCCATATCTGGCTCCAGTGAGGTGAGCGGCGGGTTGGACAGTTCCCCGGCGGGCAACCCGTCAAACCCAACAACGGACACGTCGTCGGGAATCGATCGCCCAGCCTCTTGCAGTGTTTCCATCGCGCCAAATGCAATCGCATCGCAGACCACAAAAATGCCATCGAACTCAGCGCCACTATCGAGCAATTGCTTGGCTGCGACACGGCCCTGCTCCCGGCGGTTTTGCATATCCTTGATCGTGATCAGTTGCGTTGAATGCCCCAATGATTGGGCGTGTGTGCAAAACGCTTCTGATCGTTCGTCAAACTGGCGTTGCGGCGAGTTTTCTGCCCCGATGCAGACAAGCTTTGTGCAGCCTTGCGCGATCAAGTGATCCGCCGCGATATGCGCGCCACCGATATTGTCGGAGCTGACCCAGTCAAGATCGCCGCGTGGTGATCCCCAATAGGCCACCGGCTGGCTCGTTTCGCCAATCCCGCGGAAAAAATCCCATGCTGGCGCATTGGCGGTGGTGCCGATCACAATCAGCCCCTCGGCCTGACCACGCTCCACATAGTGGCCGAAGAGTTTGTCCACTTCGCCTTGCATGGATACGAGCACTTCCAGCCCGCGCTCTGACGCCGCTGCGATAATCCCGCCGAGCAAAGTGTAAGCGAACGGGTTCACATCCTTCGCCGTGCTGCCCGGCTTGCGGACGACGACCGTTGCGAGCGTGCCGGTGTGGCCGCGCCGCAGCCGCGCCGCGCGTTCATCAACGAAATATCCCAGCTCTTGCGCCGCGCTCAGCACCTTCTCGCGAGTCGCCTCTGTGATCACAGAAGACCCGGACAAGGCGCGCGACACGGTCGACTGGCTCACGCCAGCACGCTCTGCCACGTCAAAGCTGGTCACTCTGATATTGCGGTTCTGCCCGTCCACGGTTCCCTCTCCACTCACCATTATCCGTTAGCAACGCAGCGGATGAATAGCTATGCGATACTATGGCTGACTATGGCGCTTCACGCTAGGGTTGAAAGCCTGCTTTACCCGTGGAAATGCCCTGTCTCTGGGCCCGACCAGAACGAGGTTGAGCGCGTATTGGAGATTGGGGCTATGGCCGAGGCGAATTTCACTGCAGATCGGTTGCTGCTGTTCGGCGCAACAGGCGATCTGGCGCAGCGCATGCTGCTGCCATCGCTGTGCGCGATGGATGCCGATGGGCTTTTGGCGGAAGACCTCAGGATTATCGGGACAGCGCGTTCTGATCTGGATGATGCGGGATTTCGCAATTTCGCGCGTGAGGCGCTGGAGAAGCACCTGCCGAGCGAACGGCGCGGATCGCTCGCCAATTTCCTGAACCGGCTCAGCTATCAGCCGCTCGATGCAACCACGCTGGAGGGGTTTGAAGAGCTCGCCAAGAAAGTTGGCGGATGCGAGGGTACAGCGATTTTCCTGTCCACCGCGCCCAGCCTGTTTGAACCGACTATCCGGGGTTTGAAACATGCCGGTCTGGCTTGCGAGACGACACGTATTGGGCTCGAAAAGCCGCTTGGGACAGATCTGGAAACCAGCTGTGTGATCAACGACGCGGTGGCTTCTGCGTTCAGCGAGGATCAGACATTTCGTATCGACCACTATCTCGGCAAAGAGACAGTGCAGAACCTGCTCGCCTTGCGCTTTGCCAATCTGATGTTCGAACCGATCTGGAACGCCGCGCATATTGACCATGTGCAGATAACAGTCGGCGAAACAGTCGGGTTGGAATCGAGAGTTGCCTATTATGACGACAGCGGCGCGCTGCGTGATATGGTGCAGAACCATATGCTGCAATTGCTCGCGCTGGTCGCGATGGAGCCACCGACCAGCTTTGACGCGACCGCCGTGCGCGACGAGAAGGTCAAAGTCCTGCGCGCCCTGCGTCAGGTTTCTGCCGACGAAACAGTCACAGGCCAATACCGCGCAGGCGCCGTCAATGGCGAGGCCGTGCCGGGCTATGACGATGAGCTGGGCAAAGACAGCAACACAGAAACATTCGTGGCGATCAAAGCGCATGTCGACAATTGGCGCTGGAAAGGGGTGCCGTTCTATATGCGCACCGGCAAGCGCCTGCCCGAGCGCGTGACCGAAATCATCGTCCAATTCCGCCCCGTGCCGCATTCGATCTTCGAAGATCGCGGCGCGAAGGCTGAACCCAACAAATTGGTGATCGGCATCCAGCCAGAAGAAAACATCACGCTGTCCATGATGACCAAAGTACCGGGCCTGGACCGCGAAGGCGTACGCCTGCGGCAAGTTCCCCTCAACATTGCGATGCCCGATGCGTTTGTCGGCCAGCATCGCCGGATTGCTTACGAACGGTTGCTGCTCGATCTGATCGAAGGCAACCAGACACTGTTTGTCCGCCGTGACGAGGTGGAGGCACAATGGCAATGGATCGACGCCATTCGCGCAACGTGGGAAGCGGCGGGCAAAACGCCGGGTGCCTATGCGGCAGGGAACTGGGGGCCAAGCGCGGCCATTGCCTTGGCCGAACGCGATGGAGTGAGCTGGCATGAGTAATCTCAACGATACTATTCACCGCGTCACACAGCGGATCACCGACAATTCGCGCGACAGCCGCGCGGCCTATCTTGAGCTGATGCAGCGCGAGGCTGACCGGCGGCCTGAGCACAAGGATGTCGCTTGTTCGAACCTTGCGCATGCCTTTGCTGGTGCGTTGGAGGATCAAGACGCGATGAAGGCGGGGCGCGGGCCCAATATTGGCATCGTCAGCGCTTACAATGACATGCTTTCCGCGCATCAGCCCTATGGGCGATACCCAGAGCGGATGAAAATTTACGCACGCGAAGTTGGTGCGACGGCGCAAGTCGCGGGCGGCACACCCGCAATGTGCGATGGTGTGACGCAGGGCGAAGATGGCATGGAACTGTCGCTGTTCAGCCGCGACAGCATTGCGATGGCGACCGGCGTCGCGCTGTCCCATCAAATGTATGATAGCGTGGCGTGTTTGGGGATATGCGACAAGATCGTGCCGGGGCTTCTGATGGGCGCGCTGCGCTTTGGCCATTTGCCAGCGGTGTTTGTCCCCTCGGGACCGATGCCCAGCGGCATTTCGAACAAGCAGAAGCAGGAAACCCGCCAGAAATATGCCGCTGGCGAGATTGGCCGCGATGCGCTGCTCGAAAGTGAGCTGGGCAGCTATCACTCGCCGGGCACATGCACATTTTATGGCACCGCCAACTCCAACCAGATGATGATGGAGATGATGGGCCTTCACATTCCCGGCAGCGCCTTTGTGCAACCCGGCACCAAGCTTCGCCAAGAGCTGGACCGCGCGGCCGTGCATCGCCTCGCTGAGCTATCCGGTACAACCGAGCGCACGCTCGCCAAAGTCGTGAACGAGAAGGCGATTGTGAACGCCACTATCGGCCTGCTCGCCACAGGCGGATCGACCAATCATGCGCTGCATATACCGGCCATCGCGCGCGCGGCGGGCATCCGCATTGACTGGACGGATCTGGCCGAGCTTTCCAGCGTCGTACCGCTGTTGGCGCGCGTCTATCCCAACGGGTCAGGCGATGTGAACCATTTCCATGAGGCCGGCGGCATGGCGTTTGTGGCGCGTGCATTGCTCGACGAAGGTCTGGCCCACGCGGATATCCTGACAGTGTCGGACAATGGGTTCGCAGCGTACACGGCGGAGCCAGTTCTCGAAGCAGAGCAACTCGCATGGGCACCGGTAACAGCCACGCGCGATGATGCTATGCTCCGCCCCGCTAGCGATCCGTTCCTGCCCGATGGCGGTATGCGGTTGGTCACGGGCAATCTGGGCCGCGCGTGCTTTAAATCCTCCGCTGTCGATAAATCACGCTGGACGATCGAGGCACCCTGCCGCGTGTTCGAAAATCAGGCCGATGTCGTCACCGCGTTCAAGGCAGGAGAGCTGGATCAGGACATGATCGTCGTGGTGCGCTTTCAGGGGCCGCGCGCCAATGGCATGCCAGAGCTACACTCGCTCACCCCGTCACTCGCAGTGCTGCAGGATCGCGGCTACCGCGTCGCGCTGGTTACCGATGGACGGATGTCAGGCGCCTCGGGCAAAGTACCGGCGGCGATTCACTGCACTCCAGAAGCGCTCGGCAGCGGCCCCCTCAGCCTGTTGCGCGATGGCGATGTGATCAAACTGTGCGCAGAGACAGGCGAGCTGTCGACCAGCGCCGATCTGGCTTCACGCGATCCCGCGCCTGATCCTCAGCCCGAATGGGGTGTTGGGCGCGAGCTGTTCCGTATCATGCAAACACAAGCTGACGGCGCCGAGCAAGGCGGGTCAGCGATGCTGGCGGCTGCTGGTCTATGAGCCAGCTGGTTGCGGTTGATATTGGCGGGACGCATGCCCGCTTTGCGATTGCCACCATCGCGGCAGACGGCGCGATTGCGCTGGACGAGCCCGCTACGCTCAAAACGAGTGAACACGCCAGCTTCCAAACCGCGTGGGAGGCCTATCGCGAAATCAAGGGTGGCAGCCTGCCCGATGCCATTTCGATGGCTGTGGCCGGCCCG
>CAKZSF010000147.1 GCA_937920575.1 uncultured Sphingomonadaceae bacterium
GCGAAGTCCTATCAAAGCCAATTCGAAGAAGCGCCCGACTATGTCGTGATGTTTGTGCCGGGCGAGCATTTCGTTGCTGCCGCTCTAGAGACTGAACCTGGACTGTGGGATTTTGCCTTTGAACGCAAAGTGTTGCTTGCCACTCCAACCAATCTGGTCGCGATTGCTCGCACTGTCGCGCAAGTCTGGCGGCAAGATGGCTTGGCGCAGGAAGCGCGCGCTATCGGTACTTTAGCAAGCGAGCTCTATGACCGGATTGCAATCGCGGGCGAGCATCTCAAACGTGTCGGCGGCGGCCTCGACAGTGCGGTCAAGAACTACAACAAATTTGTCGGCTCGTTCGAACGCAATGTGATGTCTTCGGCCCGCAAGCTTAAAGATAAGGGCATCGAGACTGGTAAGCGCGATGCAGAGGAAGTGCTGCCCATCGAAAGTGCGCCGAATTACAACGCTGAAGACGCAAGTGAGGCAGAGAGGCTGCTGATTGAGCAGGCGGAAAAGAAACAAACAGCGAAGTAAGCGGGGCTATCCTTCCAACCCGGCCAGCACCTCATAAGCCAACACTGCCCCCGCGACCGCGGCGTTCAGACTGTCTGCTTTGCCGCGCATGGGCATTGTCACGCGCAGGTCGCATTCTGCCTCATAGGCTTCAGGCAGGCCTTGGGACTCATTGCCCACCAGAATGAAGCAAGGCGCAGAGTAGGGCGCGCCACGATAAGGCTCTGAATCGCGCAGACTTGCCGCGACCAGTTGGCCTGCTCCGCTGCGCAGCCATGGGACGAACTCATCCCATGTCGCTCGGGCGATGGCTTGCGTGAAGACTGCGCCCATACTCGCGCGCACGGCCTCGACTGAAAAAGGGTCCGTGCAATCGTCGATCAGGATCAAACCGCCAGCGCCCACCGCATCACAGGTGCGCAGCATCGTGCCCATATTGCCGGGATCGCGCAGCGCTTGGGCGACCAGCCATATGTCGGAGTTTGAGCGGTCAATGGTGTCTAGTGACGTATCCCATTCGGCAAAGGCGCCGGCGACCGCCTGCGGGTTGTCTTTGCCCGTAATCTTGGCGAGGATGTCGCGGCTCGTTTCGATCACTTCGCCGCCGGCATCGATCACATCGGCCTCCAGCGCATCGAGCAAATCATGCCGTTCGCGCTTCTCCGCCATCACCAACATTTGCGGCAAGCGACCGGCCTCGCGCGCGTCGGTGAGCAAGCGCAGTCCCTCGGCCAGAAACAGCCCTTCGCGTTTGCGATGCTTCTTGTCGCGCAAGCTCCGCAGCAGCTTGACGGTGGGATTGGAGAAACCTGTAATGGAGCGGCGCATGGTGCTTAGCCTTGCGGTCTATGGCTCGCCAAAGCCATCTTCGACCAAGGCCACGAGTCCAGCCAGAGAAGCCTCTGCTTTCTCGCCTTCAACCGTTATTGTGATCGCATCGCCTTTGGCTGCACCCAGCATCATCAGGCCAAGGATCGAATCGCCGCCCGCCGAACTGCCTTGCTTTGCCACCGTGACTGTCTCGCCGTCCGACAGTTCCGCCACCGCGCCCACAAATTTGGCGCTGGCCCGCGCATGCAGCCCGCGCTGATTAACGATTGTCACTTCGCGTGAAGATGTGGGCATGATCTATGCTTCCTCACCCAACAGCTGGGATGCGACTGTGATGTAGTTCCGGCCTGCTTCCTGAGCAGCGTCCACCGCATCGCTGATTGGCATGGATTTGCGCGCACCCGCCAGACGGATCAGCATTGGCAGATTGATTCCGGCAATGACTTCTACTTTGCCCGCTTCCATCAAGGAGATCGCCAGGTTTGATGGCGTACCGCCAAACAGGTCGGTCAGGATGATAACGCCATGGTCTTGCTGCACATTTGCGATGGCCTTGCGGATATCCTTGCGGCGCACTTCCATGTCGTCATTCGGGCCGATGCAAATCGTCGCGATCGCATCTTGCGGGCCGACAACATGCTCCATGGCGTGGACGAATTCGTCCGCCAATTGCCCATGGGTTACCAAAATCAAGCCGATCATAGGGTGGGGAAGCTTTCCGAATGCTCTCTTCGCTTAATCGGCGGTGATCGGTTTGCCCTCAAGCAAATCGGTTGCGCGCGATTGCAGATTTCGATGAATGACAGTGGGCGAAAAACCTGCCTCGCGCAAGGCCTTGGCCATGCTCTCTGCTGTGAACACACTGCGATGGCGCCCGCCAGTGCAACCAAAGGCGATATGGACATAGGGCTTACCTTGCGCGGTGAACCGCGGAAGCAGCTCTATCAGCAGAGCCTTCATCGCCTCGAATGCGGGGCCAAAAGCAGAATCTTTGCGGATATGATCGGCGACAGGCTGATCCAGTCCGGTCTGTTGCCGCAACTCTTCCCGCCAATGCGGATTGTCGAGGAAGCGCATATCAAAGACATAATCGGCAACGGGGGGCATCCCGCGAGCAAAGCCAAAGCTGCTGACGGTGATGTTGGTCTCGCCGTGCACCAACCGCCCAAATTGGTCGCGGATCGCGAGTTGCAGATCCTTCGCGCTGAACGCGCTGGTGTCGATCAGTGCTTCTGCCCAACGGCGGAGCGAGGCGAGAAGTTCACGTTCCGCACCAATCCCCGCTGGAACGGGCCGATCATTGGCAAATGGATGGCGCCGGCGAGTCTCGTTAAAGCGTCGTTCCAGTTCCTCGTCAGAACAATCGAGAAAAACAGTGGTGACCTCTAGGTCATCGCGGGCCACCAGACCTTTGACCAGTTCGATGATCGCCCCCGGTACAAAGTCGCGCGTGCGCACATCAAAGCCGATGGCCAGCGGGGCGGC
>CAKZSF010000148.1 GCA_937920575.1 uncultured Sphingomonadaceae bacterium
CCGCCACAATCCGCAAAAGGCTGGATTTGCCAATGCCATTCGCGCCCGCAATATGCAGCGCGTCTCCGCCTTTCAGCGCGAGTTCAACTTTGCTGAACAACAATCGGTCACCGCGAAGGCATGCGACAGTGTTCGCGGTGATGCCAGCTTTCCGTGTGACCCCTTGCATGGGCAGCAGCGATAGGCGAAAGCTGGTGGCCGGACAAGGATCGCGGAACGGGGTAACGACATGCCGATAGCACAGCTTACTGAGGAAGAGCGCGAAGCGCTGCTTCACAACAACCCCGAATGGTCATTGTCACGCGAAGGCAAGGCGATCGAGCGGACGTTCACCTTTGGCGATTTCAGCGAAGCGTGGGGCTTTATGAACCGGGTGGCGTTGCTCGCGGAAAGCCAAGATCACCACCCTGAATGGTTTAACGTTTACAACCGGGTCGAGATCACACTCACCACACATGATGCCGACGGGCTCAGCCAGCGCGATGTCGTGATGGTGCGCAGCATTGGCGAACTGGTATGAAGCGGATTGCGGGACTGATCGCGGCGGCCGCTATGCTTATCCCAACGGCTGCTATTGCGGATGAGAAAGACCCCGATTGGGTCGGCGTGTGGCAAGGCACCATCGGCAAATACCCCATTATTGCATGCCTCGACACATCATGGCGCGAGGGTTTCGGACGAGGGACGTATTACTACCTCAGCCAGTTGAAACCGATCCCGCTGCGCATGGAAGAACAGGCACCGGCTTGGCATGAAATGACCGAGGATTGGAAAGAAGGCGCGCGGATTGATTGGTCGACCGTGTCCGAGGGAAATCTGACCGGCAATTGGTCGGATGGAAAGAAGAGCCTTCCGATCAGTCTGAAGCCGATGGTGTGGCAAGACGAGAAGACACCTTACCTGCCCTGTGAAGCGCCCACCTTTATGGCGCCGCGTTTGAAAGGTGGCGAAGTCGTGCTGGAGGCAGGCGACACCGATGGTATCGCTTTTATCGAACACGAATACCGCAATCCGGACCATCTCGATGTCACGGTGCAAGGCTTTGAGCTAATGGGTGATCAGCCGGGGGATGCAAAGATCAACGCGGCTGTCGCGACGTATCGCCCCAGCGGTACAATCAAGGATGATTGGGTCGAATGTCTCTCGGGCGGACTGGCAATGCATGGCCGCGATGGATATTTTGATCGCACCGTGCGGCCCGATTTGCTGACCGATGAGTATGTTTCGGTTTGGATCGCTGGTTCGGTCTATTGCGGCGGCGCGCATCCCAGCCACTTTTCCAACCATCGCTTGTTTGATCGCCAATCTGGCGCAGAAATCGAACTGGAGAACTGGTTCGATACCCGTGGGTTTGTCGCCAATGAGTATGGCTCAATTACAATCACAGCGGCATTGCGTAACGTCGTCTTGTCGCTCGGGAGCCAAGACGAAGATGAAGCCGATTGCGTTGATATCGCCCGCGATGCCGATTGGTGGGACTTGGCGCTGACGCGCGATGGTATCGTGTTCAAGCCTGAACTGCCGCATGTCGTGACGGCGTGCGAAGATCCCATCGCCGTGTCTTGGTCGACGCTCGACCCATGGCTCAGCGAGACAGGCCGCGCGGGCAAGGCGCGGCTAATTTCAAGCGAAGGTTAAACCGCCTCAGCCAGCCCATTCAACCCAGGGGACGCAGCGACTGTTTCGCTTGTTTGCGCATGACTGTGGGCAGATAGCGCGCGACCCAATTGATCCGCCGCGCAGTCTTGCCGACCACGCTGTGCAGCTTGTCACCATGCACGGCAGCCCATGCCGCCTCGGCCACTTCGATCACGGGCGTGATTTCCAATCCAGCCTCTTTCACATTGGCACGCACCGGCTCGTTGGTCGAATGGTTGGGGGGCAAATCCAGCAGGGGTGTTTCAATGAAGCTCGGCATCAGCGAAGCGACTTTGATGCCATCCTCATGCCATTCAGCATCCAGCGATTCCGTCACGGCGCGCACGCCAAATTTGCTCGCACAATAAACCGAAACGCCCGACGAACCATAGATCCCCGCTGCGCTTGCGGTGTTGAGCAAGCATGAGCCGGGCGCCGTCTCTTTCAAATAGGGATAGACGGCCTGCGCGCCATAGAGCACGCCTTTCAAATTGATATCGAGGCAGCGGTCAATTTCATCGGCGGAGTTTTCATGCAGCAGCCCGCCCACCGGGATGCCGGCATTGTTGAACATCACATCGATGCGCCCACCAGCGGCCTCGTGAAATGCTTTGAGCGCCTCGTCCCACGCCTCGCGGTCGCGCACGTCGTGCTTATACGTGAAGCAGTCACCGGAAAGCTGTGTCGCTGCTTCTGCAAGGCCTGCTGTGTTGATATCGGTCAAGCCAACGAACCAACCACGCTCGCTGAAATATTTGCCCACGGCCAAGCCAATGCCCGATGCGCCGCCAGTGATGAAAATTGCTTTGCGCTCGCTCATGCGCCTCTCTCCCCTCAGAATCTCTGTACGGTCTTAAAGCGCCGGATTGTTATAGCAATGCCAAGTAAAGATAGCGGTCGCGCCGCGGTGCGGGCTCCACGGCTCGGCCAGCGCGCGGGTGGCCTTTTCATCGGGGCGCTCGTCCATTCCGAGGATCTTGGCGACACCTGCTTGCACCGCCAGATCGCCAGCAGGCCAGATATCGGGGCGACCCTCGGCAAACAGAAGATAGATTTCCGCCGACCAGCGCCCAATGCCTTTGATCCGTGTCAGCTCGGCAATCGCTTCCTCGTCGCTGGCGGGCAGACTTTCGATATTGAGTTCGCCGCCTGCGACCAGCTCGCACAGGCTGCGCGCATAGCCTTGCTTCTGGCGGGACAGACCGCACGCGCGCAGTGTGTCGAAATCGCGCGCCAGCAGATCGTGCGGGTTCATGTCTTCGCCCAGTTCCAGCTCCAGCTTGTTCCAGACAGATGCAGCGGCCGCGACGCTAACTTGCTGGCCCACAATCGTGCGCAGCAATGTGCGGTATCCGCGCTCGCGAATACGCGGCTCTGGCAGGCCCGCTTGCGCTAGCGCTTTGGCAAAACCGGGTTCGATCGCCGCGACATGCTCAATGCCGTCGCTTATCTGTTTTGGTGATAGCCCCAAGTGACCCTCCGCTTGCCAAATTCCCGCGAACGGCTTAGCAGCCCCGCGGAACAAACAAAGCATTTATCGTGAAGGAAGTCCCAATGCCCAAGCTGATCGTCACCAATCGTGCCGGTGAAGAATCCACGATCGAGGTCGAAGAAGGCCTGACCGTGATGGAAGCGATCCGCGATAACGGCTTTGACGAGTTGCTCGCATTGTGTGGTGGTTGCTGCTCCTGCGCGACGTGCCATATCCATGTCGACGCAGAATTTGTGGGCAAGCTGCCTGAAATGAGCGAAGACGAAGACGATCTTCTGGAAAGCTCTGATCATCGCGGTGAAACATCGCGTCTTTCCTGCCAACTGCCGTTCACCGCTGATCTGGATGGCCTGAAAGTTACCATTGCAGAGGAAGATTAATTGTATAGATTGAGCAAGCTCAGTTATTTCGAGGAGGGGTTATGCTCAAATACCTTTTTGGCGCGATGCTATTGTTGGTTTCAACAACAAGCTATGCGCAGATGGTCAAGACTGAAGAAACAGCGGCAAATGGCGTTGAAGTTTCAGTGAATAGTGACGATTTCGCCGGACGATTTGAATATACGGCTCCTTCGATTAAATTTGATGAAGGCTTCGCTCTGGTTGCAGTAATTAAAGAGGGTGGCAAGATTGACGGACCGTATATCATGGGCACGATTATGTATCGCGACAGAACGTGGCGGCGGTATGATAAAGCTATTCTCAGGGGCGGTGAGGAAGTTGAGGCAATCTTTGGTGATAGAGACGTCGTAAGTTGCAGGGGTTCTCGCTATTCGGGCTGTACATATAGTGAAGGCTTTCAACTCACGTTGAATAGTGATCAACGCAAACGTCTCAGTGAGGCGAAAAGTATCGACATTCAGCTAAAAGGTGTGCCTGGCTCGGAGTTGATCTTGACTGTCCCAGCATCCTACTTTGTCGCGGTCGAAGAGGTGTCGGCAGGTTAACAGTGGACTGAAAGTCACCATCGCAGAGGAAGACTGAGTTAGCCCCCGTATAGCGCAATTGCGTTGCGCAGCGGCGGCGTGCTTCCTAGGTGAAACGGTATGACACAATCTGCTATCGTTCCCACTACGCTTGACCTGATCGGCAACACGCCATTGGTGCGTCTGGCTGGCCCAAGCGAGGCCGCTGGCTGCGATATTTTCGGCAAGTGCGAATACGCCAATCCCGGCTCCTCGGTGAAGGATCGCGCGGCGCTCTATATGATCCGTGATGCAGAGGCGCGCGGCGAGTTGAAGCCGGGCGGAACCGTGATTGAAGGCACTGCGGGCAACACCGGGATCGGTGTGGCGCTGGTCGCCAATGCGCTGGGCTACAAGACGATCATCGTCATGCCCGACAACCAATCGAAAGAGAAAATGGACACGCTGCGCGCTCTTGGTGCTCAGCTGGTTCTGGTGCCGCCGACCAAATATTCCAATCCGGGTCACTTTCAGCACACGTCGCGCCGCATGGCGGAGGAGATCGACGGAGCGATTTGGGCGGGGCAGTTCGACAATGTCGCCAACCGCCGCGCGCATATCGAAACCACCGCCCCTGAAATCTGGGAACAGATGGACGGCAAGATCGACGGCTTCACTTGCGCTGTTGGTACCGGCGGCACACTGGCCGGTGTAGGCATGGGTCTGAAAGAGCGCGATGAAAGCGTCACCATTGCGCTGACTGATCCGCACGGTGCCGCGTTGTATGAATATTACGCCAATGGCGAGCTGAAATCAGAAGGTTCCTCCGTTGCCGAGGGTATCGGGCAGGGCCGGATTACCGCCAATCTCGAAGGGGCGCCAATCGACACGCAATTCCGCGTTTCCGACGAAGAGGGGTTGGAATGGGTTGCGCGGCTGCTGCGCGAAGAGGGGCTGTGCCTTGGCCTGTCGAGCGGCATCAATGTCGCGGGTGCAGTGGCGTTGGGCAAACAGCTGGGCAAGGGTGCGCGGGTTGCGACAATCTTGTGCGACACAGGTTTCCGGTATCTCTCGACACTCTACAATGCGGAGTGGTTGGCGGAGAAGGAATTGCCGGTGTTTGACTGGCTAACCGCACAAGACAGCGATTGACTGATCAGACAAAACGCCTAGCTTTTACCTGTGGCACTGAAATCGATCATAAAACCCCGCATCACTGAGGCGGAGGAGGCGGAGGCTGCTGAAGAGCTGGCTGTTTCGGCCAGCGGTGCGCGCGACAACGCGATCCAGCGCCTGCAAGTGGGCTTTTTCGGTCTGGGCGCTATCCTGTTGCTGATTGGTGTGGCCAACGTGTTTCTGCAACGCGCGGAAATGGTAGAGGACGAAGCCGTCCCCGAGGCTGCACCGACTGTCGCTGCAGAGCAAGATGCGCCGCAGCAAAGCGATCCGTTGGCGGATGCTGGCGTTGTGCCAGAGCTCCCTGCCGATCCGGACGCCGAAGCGGCAAGCGATGATGGCGAAGCGCAGAGCGGATCTCAGGAAGGCGAAAACTCAGCCGACGACGCTGAGCCAGCGGGCGATGCCCAAGACTAGACTAATTGCGGTTGGCTTTTTGGCAGCGGCAATTTTGGCCGGTGTCGTCTGGACCTATATGCGCGGTGATCCAACCGAGGTTGCAGCCAAAACCTCGGTCGGGGCTCCTACTGGGCCGGTTCAGTCACTCAGCCTGTTTGGCACAATCCCAATCTATTGGGGTGAAACCAGCAGCATGGAAGACATGCTGAGCGGGTCAGGGGAGCCGCATTGGTCGCGTGCTGTGCTGGAGCAGAAATACTCGCTCACCCCAATTGATACGCTTGACGAAGCCTCATTGCGCGACACCAAACGACTGCTCTTGGCGCAACC
>CAKZSF010000149.1 GCA_937920575.1 uncultured Sphingomonadaceae bacterium
GTCAACAGCTCCGGCATTTCATCCATTGCTGCGATCCTTGTCGCAAGATCCATCGATGATCGCCGCGCCACGCTATCCGAATTCCCGGTAACTTCATCAACGCTGCTGCTTTTCGGAGGTTGGATATCGACCAGACCCGCAGATGTTCCGACGAGATTGAGCGCGCGTACTCGCTCGTCACCGTAATGCCGCAAATAGGAAACCGCTACATAGCCGCCGAAAGACCAACCCACGATTGTCACATCCTGCAGGTTCATCGTCTCTATAACCGCCGCAACATCGGCAGCCCATACTTTCGAGCCAGCATAGTCTGAGGCCTGCCACGGCTTTGCCGACCCGCCGTGCCCGCGAAGGTCGAATGCAACTAGCCGGAAACGTTTGCCAAGGTCGGAGTTGATTTGCCGATCAAACGAAAGCGTGCTTTGCGCCATACCATGGATGAAAAGAATGGCTGGCCCATCGGGGTTGCCCGCCTCGACAACCCGCAAGGGGACGCCGCCATCTCCATCGATCATTCGAAACATCATCTTGTCTTCTGCCAATGCCGGAGAGGTGATCGTGCCTGCACAAACGACAAGCGCCAAGAACATAGTGCGAATGACAAAACCCATCATATGATTCTCACCCGTCCAATCGATATTGCCAGATTGCGCATGCCGAGGCGAACATCCCGATTGAGGGGAAAATCGCCATGGAGGCGTAGATCGCGTTGATTGCCGAGGCAGGTTGATCGGCAGCGGCAGCGCCTGCAACATAGCCACCAGCGCTCAAAATAAACCCGGCAAGAGCCACACCCAGTGCGGACGATCCGCGTTCCACTGTCGTATAGATACCCGTTAAGACGCCTTCGTGGCGCACTCCGGTCAGTTCGAATTCGTGATCAAGCGTATCGGGCAGCATGGCTTGGCTCGCCAACATGATACCACCCATGCAAATGCCCATCGCAAACGCGCGGATTGCAACGCTAACCTCCGTCGATTCAGGTGTCGCCGTAAGCCAGGTCAACGTCGCCAACACATACAGGCATGCTGCGGCAATAAAGCACGCGCGCTTCCCGAACCGCTTGGCGATCTTGAGCCATAGAAACTGGGAAAGCATGATCCCGATCATTTGTCCGGCGGTGATATAGGCCAGCCATCCCAGAGATTTACCGAGCGCAATCGTTGCAAAAAAAGCCATACTGGACCCGCCGATCCCGGCGCCCCCAACGACCAGAATTTTGGCAACCATCAACCAGATGAAGGGCTTGTTCTTCCACGTTTCCTTGATCTGGGAAAGTTTGGGCGATTTGTCTGCCTGCGCTTGCAAGTTAACCGGGGCTTTTGAAGTGAGAAGGAAGCACGCAAGACACGCGGCAAAAATGAACAGGCCGATCACGACCCCCATCGATGCGTAGCCGCTGCGTCCGCCACCAAACCAATCAACCAGAAACGGCGCGAGCCCGCCGCCGATAAGACCCGCTATCGCGCCAGCGTGGACACGGAACGAGAACATGAATGTGCGTTCGTGCCGGTCTTGAGTCATCTCCACCGGCATGGCCATATAGGGGACATTGAACACAGTGTAAGCGACAGCGTAGAATACCAAAGCGAAGCCAAAATAGACCGGCAACATCGCCTCGCTGATCGATTCAGGCGCCGCAAAAATCAATACAGACGCCATTCCGCACAGGATGGTTCCCAACAGAATATAGGGTCGCCTGCGCCCCCACCGTGTTCGCGTGTTGTCGCTGATCGTGCCCATAAAGGGGTCAAGCAGCGCATCAAAGATACGGCAAGCAGCAGCCACCAATCCTGCGATCAGGGCCGATAGACCCAAAACATCGACGGCATATTTCAGAACCAACGCATTGGTAACAAACAGCAGCGAAAGGACACCGAGCGATCCCAAACCCCAGCCAAACGTGACATAGAATGGCAATGGTTGGATCTCAGCTGCGCTGTGAGTGCTTGCGGTCTGCTGTGTCATGTTTGCATTTGCATCCCTTGATAGGCACCGGCGCGAATTCGGTGATCTGAAGGCGTCTCAACCAGCGTCGCACGAAGGCAGTCACATAGCGGGAAATGTTCCAACGTTTTGCGAGTCTGGCGTTCGCCACTTCACGTCGTCCCGCACACCTCCATCCCCAGTGAAGATTGGTATGCGTTCGTTGGCAAAGCGTATGCAGTCGATTTCCTACGTTATCGCAATCCGACAACATACCTGCGTCCATATGGATAGGCATCGGATGGCGTGCGATCCAATCTTCGCTGATTGCACTGGTTGACGATGGCATTTGCCAATCCGTGCATGTCCAGCACCGATGCAGGGGGCATGTATTGATGACAGTTCAGGCAAAAGCGAATGGTGGGACAGAGCATGGCCCAGCCGCCAGCAACCTCTTTTGGCCACTCGTCCTAACTACATCATTGTTCTTCATTTGGGGGCTGTCATACGGTTTGCTGGAAGTGCTCAACAAGCATTTCCAAGACGTCTTCGACATCAACAAGGCGCGCAGCACTTTGCTGCAAACGGCTTACTTTGGCGCCTACGCAACGGTGGTCTGGCCGGCGGGTCGCTTGCTTGAGAAGATCGGGTACAAACACACTATCCTGGTCGGCCTCGCGATTTACGCGACCGGCGCATTCTTATTCATCCCATCGGCCACAACGGCCAATTTCAACTTCTTCGTCGCCTCGATCTTTATCCTCGCAACGGGGTTGGTTTGCGTGGAAACCGCGGCCAGTCCCTATGTCACATTGCTCGGCCCGGAAAAGAACGCCGATCGCCGGATCGCCATCGCACAATC
>CAKZSF010000150.1 GCA_937920575.1 uncultured Sphingomonadaceae bacterium
ATCACCGCGATGGTCATCAACGAGACGATCTCCACCGATAATTTGCCGCGGGCAAAGGCCACGAACATCGAAACGGTCACAACCAGAGCCGCAATCGCGTGATAGGATGGCAATTCAATCATTGAAGGGTGACTTCCCAAAGGAGCGCCGGAATATCAAGCGCTTTCGTGTGACTGACCAATCAATAGACTTCCGCGTTTTCCCTGCTAGCGTCCTGCGGAAGGGAGAGAAGTCGATGAAAGCGCTTGTGTTCAATGGCCCGCGGGATATCCGCTACGAAGATTATGCCGATCCTGAGTTACGGTCGGCCAACAGCGCGATTGTTCAAGTGAAGTCCTGCTCCATCTGCGGATCGGATCTGCACATGTATCACGGCGCGCATATCGGCAACACTGATTACGGCGCTGGCGGGACAAAATTCTGCACCGGCCACGAGTTTATCGGCGAAGTGGTCGAGACTGGCCCTGACGTCCATGGTTTCAAAGTCGGTGATCAGGTTCTGGCTGCAGGCGGAACGGGATGCGGGCAATGTCCGGCCTGTTTGACCGGCAACGCCAATCGCTGTCCAGCAGCGACCGCCTTTGGCATCGGGCCAAGTCTGGAAGGCGGTCAGGCTGAACTGGTCAATATTCCCAATGCTGATGCGACGTTGTTCTCGACTGAAGGCCTGACGGACGATCAAGCAATTCTGCTGACCGATGCCATGGCCACTGCCTATTTCGGTCTTACCCGCGCGGAGCCGAAACCAGGCGGGAGCGTGGCAGTGGTTGGCCTTGGCCCAATCGGATTAATCGGAGTGGAACTGGCCCTTGCACTGGGTGCAGCGCAAGTCTTCGCTATCGATCCGGTCAAATCACGACGCGATATGGCGGAGAAGTTGGGCGCGACCACTTTCGCACCCGGTCCAGACTTAGTGCCTAAGATTCGCGAAGCAACGGGCGGACGCGGCGTGCAATCGGTGTTCGAGGCATCAGGCGCGAGCGGCGCTATCGCCAGCGTCTTACCCATGGTTGCGCAAGGTGGAAACGCATCATTTATTGGCATCCCCGAGCCTGATGATACGCTGCCCATGCCACTGATCATGTTCAAGAATGTGACTGTGCGCGGCGGTATTTGCGATGTCCCGAATATGTGGCGCAATCTGGTGCCAATGATCCAATCCGGACGGATCAAAGCGCCCAACCTATTCAGCCACGATTTCAAACTGTCCGAAGGTGCGGAAGCTTACAAATTGTTCGACAGCCGCGACGAAGGCGTGATCAAGATCAGGATTGCAGTGGATTGAAGAGGAATTACTCATATGCCGCACCAATCGGCGCGCAGCGACGACAGAGCATGACTATGCGACGGGCAACGCCCGCCCCTCGGAGGCATTCGCACAAGCGAATTGCCGCGAGAGCAAATAATTCAAACCAAATTGAAAATTTGGTGCCCCTGGCCCGACTCGAACGGGCACTCCGTTAGGAACTCGATTTTGAGTCGAGCGCGTCTACCAATTCCACCACAGGGGCACGCAATTACGCGGGCGGCTTAGCCGCGACTTTGCCGCGCATCAAGCCTTGAGAGCCTCAGCCATCAATTTATGCAGTTTTGAATGGATCGTATCGTTGCCGGCAAGCACCTGTTTGTCTGCAATTGGCAAAGAACGGCCACGGAAATCGCTGACAAATCCACCAGCCTCACGAACCAGCAAGCAACCTGCGGCTGTGTCCCAAGGACTCAGGCCACTTTCCCAGAAACCATCATAGCGTCCGGCAGCCAACCAAGCGAGATCGAGCGAGGCTGCACCAAATCGACGGATGCCGGCAATCCGGGGGCCAACCGCGTTGTAGATTTTGGTCCACTCTGCCGTATTGCCCGCGCCCTGAAACGGAATTCCCGTCGCAATCAGCGCATCGTCCAGACTGCGACGGTTGGAAACGCGCAAGCGCCCGTCGCTCAGCCACGCACCGCGCGACTTTTCGGCCCAATACGTCTCATCGGTGATCGGTTGATAGATCACCGCAGCGGTGACTTCACCCCAACCAGATCCATCCAGCTTCGGCTCCTGCGCTGCGATAGAAATCGCAAAATGGGGAATACCGTGGAGAAAGTTCGTCGTGCCATCCAGCGGGTCGATGACCCAACGGGGCTTGGTTGGATCGCCCTCGATTTCTCCTGCTTCTTCCAGCAGAAAGCCCCAATCGGGCCGTGCATGAAGCAGCTCGTCATAGATCGTCCGTTCGGCGCGCATATCGGCCTTAGACACAAAATCGGATGGGCCCTTGCGGCTTACCTGAAGGTGCTCGACTTCACCGAAGTCGCGACGCAGCCGACCGCCCGCCTTGCGAGCAGCCTTCTCCATCACACGCACGAGGCTTGAAAACATCGACACGGTATTTAGCTCGCCTTGCCGACATAGGTTTGTTCGTAAACGTCCACGATGATCCGCGTGCCGCTGCCAATATGCGGTGGAACCATAATCCGCACGCCATTGTCGAGCACAGCCGGTTTATAGCTGGAAGAAGCTGTTTGCCCCTTCACCACGGCGTCAGCCTCAACGATTTCGGCTTCGATTTGATTGGGCAGCTGAACGCTAATCGGCTTTTCTTCCCACAGTTCCAATTGGACCTGCATTCCGTCTTGCAGGAACGGACGCGCATCGCCCAACAGATCAGATGGCAGAGTGATCTGCTCAAACGTTTCCTGCTCCATGAACACCAGCATGTCGCCGTCCTCATAGAGGAATTGGTATTCCATCGTATCCAGACGCACACGCTCAACACTGTCAGCGCTGCGGAAGCGGACATTGGTTTTGCGGCCATCCTGCAGGTTCTTCATTTCGACCTGCATATAGGCACCGCCCTTACCCGGTTGGGTGTGCTGAATCTTGGCCACTTTCCAGATGCCATTCTCATACTCGAGAATGTTGCCCGGGCGAATATCGACGCCGCTGATCTTCATGAGACGATTGCTTTCAATTGGTATTGATGTGTTGCGCTGCGCCTTAGACGCATGCGCATGGCGCGGCAAGCACAGCCTTTGGCGACAGCTTGAGCGCCTATTCTTTCACGAACAGCGGATACGGATTGATCGCCGTTGCCGGCTCCCACCATTGGGCATCGGGCAGCGTGCGGAAGATGGCAAAGTGAAGGTGCGGCGACGCAGGGTCCGCATTGCCGGTCGATCCGACTTCGCCAAGACGTTGCCCGCGTCGCACTTTCTGGCCTTCGCGCAGGCCCTCGGCATATCTGGCAAGATGCGCGTAGTAGTGAATGGTCTTTCCATCCTCGCTGCGCACATAAATCGTGTTGCCGCCGGAATCTGATTTGTAGAGCTTTTCAATCGTACCCAGCGCCGCTGCGACCACCGTGGTCCCCTCGCGCGCTGGAATGTCGAGTGCCTCGTGCAGCTGATCGCTATCCGCCTCGTCAGTGAACGAATCCGTCAGCTCGCTAGCTGATACATTCAGCACGGGCACAACCAGGTTGGCCGTTTCACGCCTGTCAGGCTGGACGGTGGCCTCTCTGTCAAGCGGGGTTGATTGAGGCGTTGGCTCGGCGTCAGGATTCTCAGGTGCAGAAACGGGGGCATCAGAATCTTGCCTGGAGTCTCTCGCCGCATCCTCTGCCTCAACATCGGTGCGCGCGAGAACACCATCCTTCTCGAACAGGCTTGAGCCAAACACAATCCATGCTGCCGAGGTCAGCGTGGCGGTAACAATGATTGTGAGCAGGCGGCTGACGAAGTTCATAGGCCGCATATTACCAGAGCTAGAGCAGTTTGGCGAAGGCCTTTATCGCTGCAACTTCATCTCCGCCCCAAACGGCATGGCTGACAGCCAAGAAATCGGTGCCAGCCTCTATCAAGGGCGCACAATTATCCGGTGTAATGCCGCCAATCGCCACGCACGGAATTTCGAACAGATTGGCCCACCATTCGATCAGATCGATATCCGGTTGATGCTCCGTCTGTTTGGTTTCGCTTGGGAAGAACGCGCCAAAGGCGACATAGTTCGCGCCCTTCTCTCCCGCATCCATCGCCAAGTGGCGGCTGGCGTGGCAGGTAATTCCGATTTCCGCATCCGGCCCAAGGATTGTGCGCGCTTCTTTTGCGTCGCCATCCTTTTGCCCCAGATGCACACCATCTGCACGCAGGCGCTTGGCGAGCGGAACGCTGTCATTGACGATAAACGCAACTTCATGCTCGGCGCAGATGGCCTGAAGCGGCTCCGCAAGGCGCGCAGCCTCGTGCTGGTCGATATCCTTCACCCGAAACTGAAACGCCGCCACCGCATCGCCATTCTCGGCAGATGCCACCAGCGCACGCTTCAAACGATCGGGAAAGTCGCC
>CAKZSF010000151.1 GCA_937920575.1 uncultured Sphingomonadaceae bacterium
CGGGTATACGATAGTCGAGCGGGCCAAGAGCGGCGTTAAGGATGAGGATTCGGGCGCGGTTCATCGGAAGGTGCTATATGGCCATTCGACCATGTCCGGGGCAAGGAGAGGGACCAAGATAATGACCGATTTGATTGATCAACGTGTAGGCCGCCGGGCCGTTCTAGTGGGCCTGGGTGCAACTGGCGCGTTGGCGCTTCCCGGCTGTTCGACGCTTGGCGGTTTCAGCTTTACCGATGCGATCCGGCGAATGCTGCTCCTGTCTAGCGACCGTGCCTTTGCGAGAATGTTGGGCGATGGCGGTTATTGGGATGACGCCGTGGGCCAATTGGGCCTTGCGAACGCATTGGGCACACGCGGAGATATCGTTTCGCGCATTCTCACATCGGGTCTGGTGAAAAACCGCCTGGAAGGCGCCTTCGCCGATATCGCCGAGGTTGGAGCGGAACGAGCCGCGCCCCTCGTTGCAGATACAGTGCGCACGATTGGCATTCAAAACGCGATTGATCTGGTGCGCGGCGGGCCCACCGCCGCCACGGAATTCCTGCGCGGTAATATGGGTCAGACCTTGGTCGAGGCGATGGTACCAGAGCTCGGCTCAGCCATGCGCGTGGCGCAAGAGCCGCTGGTGGGCCAATTGCTGTCCAGCCTGACGGGTGTCGATGTCGGCGGAATTTCGCGAAGCCTGTCAACGTCCGTCGACAATGCGATCTGGAAAGAGATCGGCATTGAAGAAAGCGGCATTCGCGCCGATCCAGGCAGCACGAATGACCCGATCATCATGGGTGTATTCGGGGCTGGCGGCCTGCTGTAAACAGCTGAGGCAGGCCACGCTCTGGCGAACAACAGCAGGCTTGGGTACAGCTCCACGGGAATCGCAAACATTCCGTGAGAGGCCACGCCCATGAAGTTCTTCGCAGACACCGCTGAAATTGACGAGATCAAGGATCTGGCCGCAACTGGCCTGCTGGATGGCGTTACGACCAACCCTTCGCTGATTGCCAAATCGGGTCGCGATTTCATGGAAGTGACCAAAGAAATTTGCGGTATCACCGATGGCCCGGTTAGCGCCGAAGTGGTCGCTCTCGATCATGCCACGATGATGAAAGAGGCCGACAAGCTGCGCGCAATTGCCGAGACTGTCTGCATTAAGGTGCCGCTGACAATCGACGGGCTGAAAACCTGCAAAGCGTTGACCGAAGATGGCACGATGGTGAATGTCACACTGTGCTTCTCTGCCAATCAAGCTTTGCTTGCGGCAAAGGCCGGCGCCTCGTTCATCAGTCCGTTTGTCGGCCGTCATGACGACAACGGCACCAATGGGATGGAGCTGATCGAAGATATCCGCCTGATCTACGACAATTACGGGTTTGAAACCGAAATCCTCGTGGCGTCGGTTCGCCACGTCACACATGTTTTGGAAAGCGCGCGGATTGGCGCGGACGTGATGACCGCACCGCCCAAAGTGATCAAATCGCTGTTCAACCACGTGCTGACAGAAAAGGGCATTGCAGGTTTCCTCGCAGACTGGGAAAAGACAGGCCAATCTATTCTCTAGTCTGGACTGTGATTCCCCGAATTGGCTGACGAAACACCCCTTGATCGCTTCAAGACCGCGCTGACGAGCGCCAGCCGCGCCATTTCTGAGGAGGCTGAGCTGGAGCTTGGCTGGAGCCAGGATACGCCCACGCAAACCGGCAACAGCTTGCGCGTGCCGATGCCGGGGCGCTCTTTGCCCGCCGATCAAGCGCGGGAGGCGCGCGGCTTCGCCGACAGTTTCGCCCTCAGGATCAAGCATCACAACGAGGCCGTGCACTCTGCAGGTCGGCCAAGCGAGCCGATTGCCCGGGCAGCCTATGATGCAATCGAGCAAGTACGGTATGAGGCTCTGGGCGCGAATAATTTCAACGGCATGCGCGAGAACCTTGCTAGCTCGCTGGAAGTGTCGATCGCGAGCAATCCGATTGCGCGGGCAGAGCGGGGCGAGGAGGTGCCGATCGCGACCGCGCTTTCGCTGATGTTGCGCGAATCGATGACGGGCGAGGACATTCCGGTTGCCGCGCGCGCCGGTGTCGAGATGGTGCGCGAATTCGTTGAAAGCCGCACCGGCGATGATTTCGAGCAACTCTCGCTGATGCTGGACGATCAAAAGGCGTTCCAGTCGCTGACGCTCGACTTGTTGCGCCATCTCGAACTGACCGATGAACCCGCCGATGATGGCGGGGACGATGATGACCTCGATGATGAAGAGGACGGTCAGGACGAAGAGGACGAAGGCGACGACGAGCAGCAGGACGGTGCTGACGATCAGCAAATGGAAATGGCTGGCGAACCGTCTGAAGGCGATACGGAAGGCGAGTCTGAGCAGCAGCCGTCTGAGCAGGAAATGGCCGATGGCGATCCCAGTGAAGAAGGTGACGAAGGCATGCTGCCCGTCCGTCCCAATCGCCCATGGACCGACATTCCTGACAGCTTCGACTACAAAGTTTTCACTGAGCAATATGACGAAGTCGTAGAGGCCACCGAGCTGTGCGACGATGAAGAGCTGGGCCGCCTGCGTGCTTATCTCGACAGCCAGCTTACCGGCCTGCAGGGTATCGTCACGCGGCTTGCCAATCGTCTGCAACGCCGCCTGATGGCCCAGCAGAACCGCAGCTGGGATTTCGATCAAGAGGAAGGCCTGCTGGACGCCGCGCGGCTGGCGAGGGTGGTGATCTCTCCCGGTCAATCGCTGAGCTACAAGGTCGAACAGGA
>CAKZSF010000152.1 GCA_937920575.1 uncultured Sphingomonadaceae bacterium
ATCAGCATTTGCGGCAAGGCAGGATTGGGGCCGAGTGCCGATAGGCTGGCCAACATCAACGCTTGGCCGTATCCTTCGCTCTGCCGCTCGGGCAAAAC
This sequence comes from uncultured Sphingomonadaceae bacterium, assembly GCA_937920575.1. Classification (GTDB taxonomy): domain Bacteria; phylum Pseudomonadota; class Alphaproteobacteria; order Sphingomonadales; family Sphingomonadaceae; genus CAKZSF01. The sequence goes on from CAKZSF010000152.1 coordinate 99, forward strand.
CGCGACCGGCCCCACCATGATCATCGGATGCGCGCGCTCCTCCGCATCGGTCAGCGCAACAGGCCACAGCTGGATTGTCCCGACGAGCAATTCCTGATCATCCACCGCAGCAAAGCTGAGCGCGGGCAGCCAATCCATGCCGAGACGAATGCGGTAGGCGGTGCGCGCATGCCGATCAGGCCCAAAGGCGCGATCCAGCAATTGCTCAACCATCGATTGGTCGACCTGATCGAGCGGAATAATATGCTGTGTATCTGTGGGCGCGGCGTCATCCATGGCGGGCGCGGTTAAGCGGTCGCGCACCTGCTGTCGATCAAATTCAGCTATGGGCGGCGCAGCGCTAGCTTGCAGGCGAAAGCTTCAACAAACGCCCGTCTTCGCCATCTTCGGCAATCCAGATCGAGCCATCATCTGCCTCGTCAATGGAGCGGATACGGTTTTCAAATTCGTAGCGGGCCGCTTCCACCGCCTTGTTGCCATCAAATTTCACATGAACCACCGCTTGCACCGCGAGGCCAGCAATTAGTGCGTCGCCTTTCCACGCGGAGAACGCATCACCATTGTAGAAGATCATGTCACCCGGTGCGATCACTGGGGTCCAGCCGATGGCGGCTGTCGCAAATTCGGGACGCGTGCTGTGATTGGGGATCGGGTCGCCATTGTAATGCTCGCCATCCGAGACGACCGGCCAGCCATAATTGGCGTTGGGTTCAACAAGGTTGAGTTCGTCGCCGCCAGCAGGGCCATGCTCCACTTCCCAGAGTTGTCCCGCAGGATTGAAGGCAAGGCCCAAAATGTTGCGATGGCCGTATGACCAAATCTGATTGGTCGGCGCGGCGGCGTTCTCCATTGGATTGCCTGCAGCTGGCGTGCCGTCCAGATTGAGGCGCACGATTGTGCCAATCGTGTTGCTGTTGTCCTGCGCGGGCGCCATTTTTTGTCGATCGCTCGACCCGACATACATATGCTTGCCGTCAGGCGAGAAAGCGATGCGGTGCCCGTAATGTCCCTTGCCGGTTACTTTCGGGGCTTGCTCCCAAATCACGGTCAGACCATTGATCGCGCAAGCATCGATGCTGTCGCAATTGAGCGTACCGCGCCCCACAACCGCGCCGCGCGTGTCGCCGTCCCCGCCTTGCGCCCAGCTGAGATAAACGGTTTTGCTGCTTGTGTAGTCTGGGGCGAAGACGAAATCACCGAGGCCGCCTTGGCCGCCAAAGGCAACTTCCGGCACGCCGCTGACTGAACCAATCTTGCCGCTGGCCGGATCATACACCTTCATTGTGCCAGCTTTTTCGGTCACGAAAACGCGGCCGGTGCCCGGCTCCGCCTCAATGGCCCATGGGCGCGCGAACTTACCATGTTCGCTGACCGCGAAAGGCTCTGCGCCGGGCGTTGGGGTGGATTGTGTGGTTGCTTGCTCGTCGCTTTCCCCAGTCGCGGCATAGCCACAACTTGAAAGCGCGAGGGCGAGGGGGGCAGTGAGGGCGGCAATAGAGGTTTTGTGTGTCATGCTGTCTGGAATGCCCCACTCCGGCTTTTGTGCCAAGAAAAATGCGCTAATTTTTGGCGTGGACGAGGCTGGGCGCGGGCCGTTGGCGGGGCCAGTGGTGGCCGCAGCTGTTTTGCTGGGTGAGGCAGCACCGGAAGGCCTTGCGGATTCCAAAGTTTTGTCGGCCAAGAAACGCGCCGCGCTCGAGCCTGAAATTCGCGGAACCTGCGGCTGGGCGCTGGGCATTGTTGAGGTCGAGGAGATCGACCGGATCAACATTTTTGCAGCCACGATGAAGGCGATGACGCTCGCGACTGGTCGGCTGGCTGCACAGCTGGGGCAGCGTCCGAGCGAAGTGCTGATCGACGGAAACATGACGCCAGACGGACGCCATCCGGACTGGCGCTGGCCTGCACAAGCGATTGTAAAAGGCGACGCAACAGAACCGTGCATCTCCGCCGCATCAATCATTGCGAAGGAATACCGTGATCGCTTGATGCGTGATGCCGCCATGGCCCATCCGCAATATGGGTGGGAGCGCAATATGGGCTACGGCACGGCGCAACATATGGAGGCCTTGCGCGTTCACGGCCCGACAGAGCATCACCGCCGCAGCTTTGCACCGGTCGCGCAACTTTCTTTGATTTGATCACGCCTTTTCAGGCAGGAGAGTCTTTCCTGTCACACCCCAACATATCGAGTCTGACATTGGACGCGGGACTCAACATGTCGTGGGGACTCGTTTCGTTCCGCCGCCAAATGCTGATGTCCTAACCCGCTGTTAACCATAATCGGCCAAACTTCGTGCTTGACGTAGAGTCCGCGAGGACTCACCCTGTGGATAACTAGGCAGGTAGAGCAAGGACAAGGGGTGGATAATGGGGGTCTTGGAGACCACGAAGACGCAGGTGCGCACTCGGAAAAAGCACGTGCAAACAGCCGTTTCCAAGGCAGATTTGCCATTGGGTCAGATACTCGACGGCGACTGTATTGAGGCCATGCGCTCTCTGCCCGATGCCAGCATCGATCTGATCTTTGCTGACCCTCCCTACAACCTTCAGCTGGGCGGTGATTTGAACCGTCCCGATGGCAGCCATGTCGATGCGGTTACTGACGAATGGGACCGGTTTGATAGCTTCAACACCTATGATGGCTTTACGCGCGATTGGCTCGCTGAGGCAAAGCGCCTGCTAAAACCAGACGGCGCGCTGTGGGTGATCGGCAGCTATCACAACATCTATCGCGTTGGTGCGATCCTGCAGGATCTGGGCTTTTGGATTCTCAATGATATCGTTTGGCGCAAGACCAACCCGATGCCCAATTTCCGCGGCACGCGCTTTACCAACGCGCATGAGACGCTGATCTGGGCGAGCCAGGGCGAGAAGGCGAAGTACCACTTCAACTACACCGCCATGAAAACGCTCAATGACGAGCTGCAAATGCGCAGCGACTGGGTTCTGCCGATCTGTTCGGGCGGAGAGCGTTTGAAAGAGGGCAAGACTAAAGTTCACCCGACGCAAAAACCAGAAAGCCTGCTTTATCGCGTGTTGCTCGCAACGACTGAAAAGGGCGACGTGGTGCTTGATCCGTTTTTCGGAACCGGCACAACCGGCGCCGTTGCCAAACGTTTGGGCCGCGACTGGATCGGCTGCGAGCGCGAAGGCGTCTATCGCAAGGCCGCGCTGGAACGGATCGACAAAGAGCTGCCTCTGGATGAGAGCGCGATTGCCACCATGCAATCAAAGCGTAACGCCCCGCGCGTCGCGTTTGGCGCATTGGTGGAGGCCGGGCTGGTTCCGCCGGGCACTAAGGTTTTCGACAAAAAACGCCGCTGGGAAGCGACCGTTCGTGCTGATGGCTCGCTGGAATATGGCAAGCAGCACGGTTCTATCCACGGGCTCGGCAAAGATCTGCAAGGCGCACCCAGCTGCAACGGTTGGACGTTCTGGCACTTTGAGCAAAATGACAAGGTGGAAGCGCTAGATGCCGCAAGGCAGACCTATCTGCTCAGCATCGAGGATTAATGACCACCGTCACCATCCGCCCCATTGGGCTGACCAATAGCCCGCAAAGCGAGCATGGCGATGCCATCCGGCTTGGTGGTGGGATGGTGTACGCGCATCGATTTGCGTTGATCCGGCGTGAGGGCGCGCAAGTTGTGGAGTGTGATCTGGCGTCTGCCAAGGAAGTGCCAGCTGCAATTGAGGCTTTGCCAGCCGAGTTTCAGGACGAGGCAAACACGCAGTGGCAGGCTTTGCAGACCGTGCATCCGCCGCTGCAATTGGGCGAGTGCACTATCCGGCTCGATCAGCCGCAAGTGATGGGCATTCTCAATGTCACGCCCGACAGTTTTTCTGATGGCGGCCAATTTATGGACGACCCGGAGGCGCAGCGGGTGCAAGCGGGTGCTATGCTGGAAGCGGGTGCAGCGATCATCGATATTGGCGGCGAGAGCACACGGCCCGGCGCGAAAGCGGTGTGGGAAGGCGACGAAGTTGAACGCGTCAAACCCGCGATCGAGCATTGTCTTTCGATGGGTGCGGCGGTGAGCGTCGACACACGCAAGGGCGCCGTTATGGAGGCCGCGTTGGCGGCTGGCGCACACATCATCAATGACGTGTCCGCACTGCGCTATGACCCGCGCGCGGAGCAGTTGGTGGCGAAATCAGGTGCTCCGGTCATTCTCATGCACGCGCCCGGCGAGAAGGACGATCTGCATGAGGGCGGGGACTACGCCAATATCGTGTTCGACGTGTTCGATTTTCTGCGTGAAGCGCGCGATCGAGCGATTGCGGCTGGCATTGCGCGTGAGAAGATTATTCTCGATCCCGGCATCGGGTTCGGCAAATCGCTGGCCGACAACCTTGCCCTGCTGAACGCCTTGCCGATGTTTCACGCGCTGGGGCAACCGCTGCTGCTGGGGGTCAGCCGCAAGCGTATGATTGGCGCGCTGTCCAACGAAGCAGCAGAGCAGAACCGTCTGGGCGGTTCGATTGCGCTTGCGACGCAGGGCATGAACGCAGGCGTGCAATTGCTGCGCGTGCATGACGTTGCAGAGACTGTTCAGGCGCGCAATGTTTGGCGCGGGCTTCGCGATGCGGCTCTGACCGATTTCGGCGAGCTGCCTGCTTGACCCGCGCCTGAAACTAGCCCGGCGCAGCGGC
>CAKZSF010000153.1 GCA_937920575.1 uncultured Sphingomonadaceae bacterium
CGCACAATGCTCATCACTTTGCCCGCGCGTTCGGGGAAGTGCACGTCCAGCCATTCGCGAAACAGGGGCGCGACCTCATGCGGTAGGCGCAAGGGAATCCAGCCAACCGAATGCGCGCCGCGCTCTGCCGCCTGCGCCACAATCGCCTCGATATACTGATCGGTGATCGCCGGGATAATCGGACTGACCGAGCAATGGGTAGGCACGCCGGCCGCCGATAGCTTGCCAATCGCTGCCAATCGCTTTGCCGGTGTCGCCGCGCGCGGTTCCAGTAAACGCGACAGTTGTGGATCGAGGCTGGTGACAGAGATCGACACAGCCGCCAGCTTCATCGCGGCCATTTGGCTCAACACGTCGAGATCGCGCAGCACACGGTCAGACTTGGTGGTGATGGTGATCGGGTGCCGCGCCTCCAGGCACACTTCCAGCACTTGCCGCGTGATGCGGTAATCGCGCTCAATCGGTTGGTAAGGGTCGGTGTTGGTGCCCATCGCGATCCAGCGCGGTTGATACGCCTTCTTCGCGAAAGTGCGTTTCAGAATGTCCGCCGCGTCTGGTTTCGCAAACAGCCGCGTTTCGAAATCAAGTCCCGGCGACAAGTCGTGATAGGCATGGGTCGGTCGCGCATAGCAATAGACGCAGCCATGCTCGCACCCGCGATAGGCGTTGATCGAACGGTCAAACGCAATGTCGGGCGAGCTGTTGAAGCTGATAATCGTTTTCGGGTGTTCTTCGGTCACATGCGTGCGCAGCTTCACCGGCGGGCCGTCTAGAGCCTCCATATGGTCGCGCCAATCGCCATCGGCTTCGCGCTCTGCCAAACCGAAGCGCGTCGAGACTGCCGACAACTGCGCGCCGCGTCCCTTTACGCTTTGAACATGTGGTTCAGACATTTTGATAGGGTAGAACAAATATAGAACATGCGCAATTGCCTTGCACCGCCTATGCGCGCGCCATAGCATCGCATCGGGAGAGAATTGATGGGATTTCCGGCGCGACCTGAGGATGTTGAGGCAGACTGGCTCGACGCTAAGCTGCGTGAGGCGGGGTTGTTGGCTGATGGCAAGCTGACGCACATTGAGTGGACACCGATCGGCACGGGCCAAGTCGGCGATTCCATCCGCTTTACGCTCAGCTATGATCGAGAAGGCGCGGGTCCTCCGACTATTGCGGGGAAATTTGCCGCGAGCGATCCCACCAGCCGCGGCACTGCGGTTATGATGAAGCTGTATCTGCACGAGGTCGGCTTCTTTCGCGATTTTGCGGCCGAGTTACCGATCCGCACGCCGCGCCCGATCTTTGCTGATATAGCCGACGACAATGGCGATTTCATCCTGTTGATGGAGGATCTTGGGCCAGCACGACAAGGCAACCAGCTTGCCAGCTGTTCACTGGACGATGCCCGCCATGCCATTGTTCAGGCTGCTGCTCTTCACGGGCCGAGCTGGGGCAAAGCGGATTATATCGCAGCTGAGTTCATTGCCCCCCAACCAAAAATGCGCGCGACGGCAGCCGATCTTTATCCTGGCTCAACTGCTACCTTCATGGAGCGCTATGCGGGCGATATCCCTGCCGACTTGATGGCGATTGTCGCGCGTTTGGGAGAATTGGCGAAGCCTTTGTTCCAACGCAAGAACGAACACAAATGCCTCGTCCATGGTGATTTCCGGCTCGACAATATGCTGTTCGATATTCGGGGCGGGGCAGAAGCGCTGGCGATAGTCGATTGGCAGACGCTTGGCCCCGGCGATGGCGTGGTGGATATCGGGTACTTTATGGGCGCAGGCGTGGGCTCTGCCTTGCGGCGGCCGCATGAGGACGAATTGCTTGATCTCTATTGCGCCGAAATGGCCAAGCATAGCGTGCATCTGTCTCGCGCGGATATTGAACCGGGCTACAAACTCGGAGCAATCCACGGTGTCTCGACCGCCGTGTTCAGCGCGGCCAATGTCGTGCGCACGCAGCGCGGGGATGCGAACTTTCTGTCGATGGCATTGGGCGCGTTGGAATTGGTTCAAGACACAGGCGCGATCGCGCTGTTGGAGGAATTGTAAATGCTGACCAAAGGCGATGATTACCCGCTCCACCAAACGCCGGAGCCGATTGCCTATCCGGGCAGCGATCGCAATTTCTACGACCGCTATTTCTTCAATGGGTATTCGCCTGATGGCGAGACGTTCTTCGCGCTCGCTTTTGGAGTCTATCCGGTGCTCGACGTGGTGGACGCGCATTTCTGCGTGATCCGGAATGGCAAGCAGCATTGCCTGCATGCCTCGCGCCGTCTTGGTATGGAGCGGATGGAGCTAAACTGCGGCGGGATCAGTATCGAGGTGTTGGAGCCGCTCAATTGTCTGCGTTTACGGATCGATGGCGAGGGGCTGGCGGGAGAGATCACTTTCACCGGGCGGGCCTTCCCTATTGAAGAACCGCGCTTCACATGGCGCCGAGGACCGCGTGTGATCATGGACTACACGCGCCTGACTCAAAATGGCCATTACGAGGGTTGGGTATCGGTCGATGGTAAGCGAATCGAGCTGGCGCATGGCACGATGGGCACGCGCGACCGCAGTTGGGGGATCCGCCCGATTGGCATGCCCGATCCGCAACAACCGGCAGTCGTGCCGCAATTCTTTTGGCAATGGACGCCGATCAATCTGCCGCAGCGCAGCCTGTTCTTTCACTTAAACGCTCATGCAGACGGCAGCCCGTGGAACACACGCGCGGTTGTCGTGCCTGACGGCGCAGGGGCGAGTGATCATGTCGAAACGGACGATGCCTCGCTCGAAACCGCGCTGCAATCGGGGACGCGCTGGCCCGACACAAGCACGCTGCGCATTGGCGAGGAGCGGTTCACGATCGAGCCTTTGATGCGTTTCCAGATGCGCGGGTTGGGCTACACTTCGCCCACATGGGGCCATGGCCTCGATCACGGCGAGTTGGAGGTCGAGCGTGAGGATATCGACTTAGGCAGCGTTGACCCGGTACGCCCCGATAATCTGCACGTACAGATATTGAGTCGGATCACTTCCGCCAATGGTGAAGTGGGCTTGGGCGTCTTCGAACAACTCGCCATCGGCGATTACACGCCGCTGGGCCTGAGCGGGATATCCGATCCAGCCTAAGCGTCGTCGCCGAACTTCACCGCCAGATCGAGCATGGCGATGGCCGCTTTGGCCGCTTCGCCACCTTTGTCCTTCTGCGCAGGATCGGCACGCTCGAGCGCTTGTGCCTCGTTTTCAGTCGTCAGGATGCCATTGCCGATGGGCAGCGCGTCCATTGTCAACGCCATGATCCCGCGCGCGCTTTCGCCTGCGACGATTTCGAAATGATAGGTTTCACCGCGGATCACCACGCCAATTGCAACGTAGCCATCATATTTGCGTGATTGGTCAGCCATGCCGATAGTACCGGGTATCTCTAGCGCACCCGGCACAGTGATAACCTCATGCGTATGGCCCGCAGCCTCCAGCGCGGCTTTCGCGCCAGCGATAAGCATATCGTTGAGATGGTCGTAAAAACGGGCTTCGACGATGAGGAAATGGGACATGGGGAATTGCTCCGGAATCAGGGTTTCAGCAGCGCTAGCCAGTCATCAATGGATTTGGAAGGATTATCACCCTCAAGCAGAGCAGCGTTAGGGCAACAAACCGCCCTCAAGCAGCGCAGCGTTAGGGCAACATATAATGGTGGACCCTGTTGGGATCGAACCAACGACATTCTGATTAAGAGTCAGACGCTCTACCAACTGAGCTAAGGGTCCACTTCGCTGTCTTGACGGCGAAGGCGCCGCATATAGGGCCTTGTGAAGCGATGTGAAGGGAAAACAGTCCGATATT
>CAKZSF010000154.1 GCA_937920575.1 uncultured Sphingomonadaceae bacterium
TGGCCAGCCCCGCAGTCGCTCAAGAGGAAGACGTTGCAGAGACGGATGCGGTCGCCAACCCCGTTGATGCGGTTGCCGAGGCTGCGGGAGATGCTGTTGAGGCCGCTGTGGAGATTGCTGATGAGGATGAGCAATATCCGAGCTACCCAGTCTTGCAGAGCTGGCGAATGGTCAAACCCACTGACTATCCAGTCGAAGCTTGGCGCAACAATGAAGAAGGCACTGTCGCATACACCGCCAAAATTGATGCGCTAGGCAAAGCGACAGCTTGCAAAGTGACTGACAGCTCTGGGTCGAGTGCATTGGATGCAGCCATTTGCCCCATTATCCTGGAACGCGGTGAATTTCGAGCAGCCTTGGCTGGGCCTGATCAACCCATTGTCGGTACGTATGAAGGGTCTCATAGGTGGCGCAAGCGCGAACCAGAATTGCCGCAAATGTCGATGACCTATCGTTTCGTACACGGAGCAGATGGTAAGACGACAAACTGCGAATTTTTGAAAATGGAAAATTTGCCTGAAAAGATGCGCGAAGAGATCGAACGAGACATAGAGCGCGGCACGCTGTGCAAGGGCGGCGGTTTCGGCAGTGCGCGCGGCATTCCGTATCGCGACGCGGACGGCAATCCGATCGCTAAAGTCGTGACGGTGACATTCGATGTTCAACTGCAAGATCCCGTGGAGCCAGGTGAATAGCCGGGTCAAAGTGACGCTCGCGCTAGACGAAAGCAGCACAAAGGCCTATATGCCCCTGTAATGCGTCAGCTTCTTGCCCTTTTTGCGCTTCTTTCCGGTCTCGCCGCCATTGGCGCGCCTGACACTGCGCGCGCAGGAGCCATTGAAGACGCGTTGACCGAGTTGGCTGAACAGGCCGCTCAGGTTGATTGTGAGGTGACGCGCACAGGCGCTGTCGAAGTGTGCAAACCCGCAGGCAAAGCGCAGCAAAAGCGCGCCCCTAGGCAAAAGCGCAACATCACAATCACTGTTCCTGCGTTTCAGTTGAAGGCGGATCGCGCGCTAGAATAGCGGCATTGCCACCCCACAGCTTTTGAACTTCTTTACGCGCTGACAACAATCGTCTGCGCCATATCCATAATCGAATCTCTCAAGGAATCCGCCATATGCTTAAGGCGCTGACAAAGACCGTATTTGGGTCATCCAATGATCGCTACGTCAAATCGATGGGCAAAATCGTCAACCAGATCAACGGTCTGGAAGACTCCGTTCAAGCTCTTAGCGATGATGAGCTGAAAGGCAAAACCGTTGAATTCCGCGAGCGGCTGGCGAATGGTGAAACGCTCGATCAGATCATGCCAGAGGCTTTTGCCGTGGTGCGTGAGGCATCGATGCGGGTGCTGGGCATGCGCCATTTTGATGTGCAGATGATTGGCGGCATCACGCTGCACCGCGGCGAGATTGCCGAGATGAAAACGGGTGAAGGTAAAACGCTCGTCGCGACGCTCGCGACGTATCTCAACGCGATTGAGGGCAAGGGCGTGCACGTTGTCACTGTGAACGATTACCTCGCCAGCCGCGATGCGGAATGGATGGGCCAGCTGTACAATTGGATGGGCCTGTCAGTGGGTGTGATCGTGCCCAATCTGGATGAGTTCTCGCGCCGCGAGGCCTATGCGGCCGACATCACTTATGGCACGAACAATGAGTTCGGTTTCGACTATCTGCGCGATAATATGAAGCATGAGCGCAAGCAGATGGTGCAGCGCCCGTTTAACTACGCGATCGTCGATGAAGTTGACTCGATCCTGATTGACGAGGCGCGGACGCCGTTGATCATTTCAGGGCCGACCGAAGACAAGTCCGATCTCTACGTCGCCCTCGACGAGGTGATCAAGCAAGTGCCAGAGGACTGGTATGAGAAGGACGAGAAGACCAAGAATGTCTCCCTGACCGAAGACGGGATGGAGCAGATCGAACAGCTGCTGAAAGAGCGTGGGCTGCTGGAAACCGACAACCTCTATGATGTCGAGAACACGCAGGTCGTCCATCACATGGAGCAATCGCTCAAAGCCAATGTGATGTACAAGCGTGACACGGATTATATCGTCAAAGACGACAAGGTCGTGATCATCGATGAGTTTACAGGCCGGATGATGGATGGCCGGCGCTGGTCAAACGGTCTGCACCAGGCGGTCGAGGCCAAGGAAGGCGCTAAGATCGAGCCCGAGAACCAGACGATGGCCTCGATCACGTTCCAGAATTACTTTCGCATGTACCCCAAACTGTCCGGCATGACCGGTACAGCCGCGACCGAGGCGTCGGAATTCTTCGACATTTATAAACTGAACGTCGTCGAGATTCCCACCAACGTGCCGGTGCAGCGGATCGATGATCAGGATGAGTTCTACAAAAACACCATCGATAAATTTGGCGCGATTGCCAAAGCCATCAAGGAAAAGAGCGAAGGCGGACAGCCCGTGCTGGTCGGCACCGTCTCGATTGAAAAATCAGAGCTGCTGAGCGAATTCCTCGACAAGGAGAAGGTCAAGCACAGTGTCCTGAACGCACGTTTCCACGAAAGCGAAGCGCTGATTGTGGCGCAGGCGGGGCGTTTGGGTGCGGTTACAATTGCGACCAACATGGCTGGCCGCGGTACTGATATCCAGCTGGGTGGTAACGTCGAATACCGGGTCGAGGCGGAACTCGCCGAGATGGAAGAAGGTCCCGAACGCGACAAGGCGATTGAAGCAATCAAAGCCGAAGTCGAGGAAGAAAAACAGAAGGTAAAGGACGCTGGCGGTCTGTTTGTTCTGGGCACCGAACGTCATGAAAGCCGCCGGATCGACAACCAGCTTCGCGGCCGTTCAGGACGTCAGGGCGATCCGGGCTTGTCGCGCTTCTACCTCTGTCTCGAAGAC
>CAKZSF010000155.1 GCA_937920575.1 uncultured Sphingomonadaceae bacterium
GGCAATGGCGTTGCTGTATCTTGCGGGCAAATTCCGTCTGCAATCACGTGAAAAAGAATATTGGGCGCAGATGCATTCCGGCCATGCGGTGACGGACGATGCCGAGGAAGAATCGGAACAGGCACTGAAACGCGCACAGCACTTGCAATATGCCGCAGTGGCTGCCGCCATCGGTGCTGCTGTGCTGTTTGTCGTTGCAATCAACGCTTGGCTTTCACGGCCCGGATTTGAGGACATCAACGAACGCGCGAGCGAATTGATGGCGGCCAACAACACCGAGCCAAGCGATCCCATCACTGGAGACAGCACGGCCTCTGGCAAACTGATCTGCACGGTGCAGCCCAATCGATCCCGGATCACCAGCGCCGACACATCGGACTTGCCACTGGAATGGGCAAGCGGCGGATGCGTGAACGGGCGAACGCAATATGGCCTAGCCAACGAGACATGGAAGCGCGTCTTCGTGCCCAATCAAGAGCAAGTCGTCTCCGTCAATTCCTATGACCCGGCAAGCGGCGAGTACCGGATTGAGCGCTATCTGCTCAGCCGTCAGGCTATCGAATCCGCACGAGAAGCACGCGGCAAATACCGTGCACCCAGCTGTGACGCAGGCGAAAGCGCCGCGATGCAATTGGGCGAGGCACAACAAGGCGTGCTGTCACAATTGCCTGACCGTCCGAACGAGCGGATTGTTTATGCATGTACGGAAGCGGAGTGAACCGACTTCGGCATACTTTGGCGCAAGTTGATCGGGTCCACGACTCGCGAGGGCGACCGCCCGTCGTCCGGTAGGACGCAAAGCTAAGGGGCCGGACGGCCCCGTCGGCGAATGAAGCCAAGCAAACTAAGCCGCCAGCGCTTCGCCGCTCAACGTAATGCGGTGCATTTCGCGATAATGGCCCTGATAGTCATTAATCGCGTTGTGCCAGGTTGTGCGGTTGTCCCAAATGGCAATCGTGCCTGGCTTCCATTGCAGGCGGCACTGGTTGTCTTCGGTTAGCGCCGCGTCGAGCAGCTCTTGCAACAAGGGCATGCTCTCGTCCCGCGTCTGGCCCACGAAATTGATCGTGAAGCCGCCATTGACGTAGAGCATTTTGCGGCCCGTCTGCGGATGACGGATCACAACGGGATGCACTGCGCCAGTTTTCAAATCCTGACCGCGCAGGTTCTTGCCCATATCGGTCTGCGCATAGAGGCCGTCCGCCTTGTACACATGGTCAGCGGTGTGAAACGCCTCCAACCCTTCGATCCGCGCTTTCAATTCGTCCGAAAGAGAATCGTAGGCTGCACCCATGTGCGCCCACATCGTGTCGCCGCCCTCCGGCGGCAAATGGCGGGCGACCAGAACCGAGCCCATTGCCGGGATTTGGTCATAGGAATGGTCGGTGTGCCATGCCCCGCCAATATTGGTTTGCTGATCTGGTTCCTTCTTAACGATCGCAATCTCGTTAAAATCCTCTTGCAGAGGGAAATAGTTGTTCACGTCAATCCCGCCCCAACGGCGACCGAATTTGATGTGATCGTCAGGCGAGAACTCCTGATCGCGGAACACAGCGACACCATGCTCATAGATGGCTTGCTTGATGGCATCCATTGCCTCGCCGCTTTCATCTGTCGCCGCATCGGCCAGCTGAATGCCGGAAACTTCCACTCCGCACTTGGGAGCCATAGGTGTCAGTTGCATCAGAATCTCTCCATTCTCTCTCGCGCTCTGATTGCAGCAAAGTTGCGCGTTTTTCAACGACCATTGCGAACTTGGCATTTGGCTGGGTTGCATCGCAGCAAGCGGGGTGATAGGGGCGCGCCAACTCTGCTGAGACAGGATTTTTTCCGGTCACATTATGCGGGGTTTGAGCATCGTTCCTTTCCGGACCTAAAAGGACCCGTTCGAGTGGAGAATTCCGCCGGTATTCAGGCTAGCCTGCCAGGCCGCTACGCCATCGCTTTGTTTGATCTCGCATCTGAAGAGGGCGTGGTCAGCGCTGTCGAATCGGATCTTGAGAAACTGTCTGCCGCGTTGAGCGAGTCGGATGATTTCAGTGCGCTGGTCACCAACCCTCAAGTCAGCCGCGCTGACGCGGGCAAAGCGGTTGACGGCGTCGCCGCATCGCTGGGCCTGTCAGACCTGACCAAGAAATTCGTCGGCACACTCGCCAACAATCGCCGTCTCGGCGCGTTGGGCGATATGATCCGTGCGTTCCAGACAATCGCAGCATCGCAGCGTGGCGAAGTGACAGCTGATGTCACCACCGCCCACCCGCTCAGCGATGATCAGCTTGCGAAATTGAAAGACAAATTGACGGCGCGCCAGGGGCGCACGGTCAAAATCAACACGAATGTCGATCCCGATATTCTGGGTGGCCTGGTGGTCACGCTGGGATCAGAACAGATCGACAGCTCAATCCGTACACGTTTGAATTCCCTTGCGACGGCGATGAAGGGCTAAGCGCCCTATGCCAAAGGATCCGATGAAAGGCTAAATGATGGAAATCCGCGCCGCAGAAATCTCCAAGGTCATTAAAGACCAAATCGCCAATTTCGGCACTGACGCTCAAGTCAGCGAAGTCGGCACCGTGCTCTCCGTCGGTGATGGTATCGCGCGTATTCACGGCCTCGACAAAGTTCAGGCCGGTGAAATGGTCGAGTTTGCCAACGGTGTTAAGGGCATGGCCCTGAACCTCGAGGCGGACAATGTCGGTGTCGTGATCTTCGGCTCTGACGCCGAGATTAAAGAAGGCGACAGCGTTAAGCGGACCGAGACCATTGTGGACGTTCCCGTCGGCAAAGGCCTGCTGGGCCGCGTGGTTGACGCGCTGGGCAATCCGATCGACGGCAAAGGCCCACTGAAAGACGTGACGCGTGAACGCGTTGAGTCAAAAGCGCCTGGCATCATCCCGCGTAAGTCGGTTGATGAGCCTGTTCAAACCGGCTTGAAAGCGATTGACGCACTCGTTCCTGTTGGCCGTGGCCAGCGCGAATTGATCATTGGTGACCGTCAAACTGGTAAGACAGCCGTCGCGATTGACGCCTTCATCAACCAGAAGGAAGCCAACGCGGGCGACGACGAAAGCAAGAAGCTGTACTGCATCTACGTTGCCGTCGGTCAAAAACGTTCGACCGTTGCGCAAATCGTGAAGCAACTCGAAGAGAACGGCGCGATGGAATATTCCATCGTTATCGCCGCGACAGCGTCAGAGCCTGCCCCGCTGCAATATCTCGCTCCTTACACCGGCGCTGCGATGGGCGAATTCTTCCGCGACAACGGCATGCACGCCGTGATCGTGTATGACGATTTGTCCAAGCAAGCTGTTGCTTACCGTCAAATGTCGCTGCTGCTTCGTCGTCCTCCGGGACGTGAAGCCTATCCGGGCGACGTTTTCTATCTTCACTCACGGCTGCTGGAACGCGCCGCGAAGATGAATGACGACAATGGCGGCGGCTCGCTGACTGCCCTGCCGATCATTGAAACGCAGGCCGGTGACGTGTCCGCCTATATTCCAACCAACGTGATTTCGATCACCGACGGTCAGATCTTCCTTGAAACCGACCTGTTCTATCAGGGTGTTCGCCCTGCGATTAACGTGGGTCTGTCGGTTAGTCGCGTTGGCGGTGCCGCTCAGACGAAAGCGATGAAAAAGGTTTCCGGTTCGATCAAGCTGGAGCTGGCGCAATATCGCGAGATGGCCGCCTTTGCTCAGTTCGGTTCGGATCTGGATGCTGCAACGCAGAAGCTGCTTAATCGCGGTGCGCGTCTGACAGAGCTGCTTAAACAAGCTCAGTTCAGCCCGCTGCCGTTTGAAGAGCAGACCATTTCGATCTTTGCGGGCACCAATGGCTATCTTGATGCTCTGCCAGTTGAGCGTGTGAACGAATATGAAGACGCTGTACTCAGCCACTTCCGTTCAGATCAGGCTGATATCCTCAAGGACATCCGTGAAAGCGGTAAGTTCGAAGGCGACGTGAAAGACCGCACTGTCGCGGCGCTCGACGCATTCACCAAGACGTTTGCTTAACGGCGAAGGATTGTGATCACACCTTGTCATCCCCGCGAAAGCGGGGACCCAAGGACCGAAGTTTAGACCATGGGTTCCCGATTTCGCGGGAATGACAACCAGGGAAATGGAGAACCGGAAGAGTGGCTTCACTCA
>CAKZSF010000156.1 GCA_937920575.1 uncultured Sphingomonadaceae bacterium
GTCATGCCGGGCATGGATGGCCCCGCAATGATCCGCGAAATCCGCAAATCGAATGCAGAACTGCCGGTGCTGTTTATGTCAGGCTATGCCGAAGAACAGCTGCGCAAGGACATCGATTTGGAGGAAGTGCATTTCCTGCCGAAACCGTTTTCGGTCAAACAGATCGGTGACAAGGTCGGGGAAGTGCTCGCGATCGCCAAGAGATAACGCCCTCCGCCTTGTTCAGCAGCCTGTAACATGAGAATGTATTACTTGGCACAAGAACACGAGGAGGGACTGGATGACGAAACTGCGCTGGGCCGGACAACTGGCAACCGCTAGCCTAATGGCACTTGGGGCGAGCAGCGCGCTCTCCCAATCTTCCGAAACGACTTCTCAAGGTGACGTTTCCGTTACCATCTACAACAATGATCAGGGGTTAGTGCAGGATGTGCGCCAGCTGGACATTGCAGCCGGTCGCAGCACGATCACCTTTCCCGATGTCTCCTCACGCATTCGACCAGAGACATTGAGCTTCGCCGCGAACGGTACGGCGATCATCGAGCAAAATTTCGACTTTGATCTGCTGACTCCCACCAAGATGATGGAAAAGGCGATCGGCCAGACGGTTACGCTGATCCGCACAAACCCTGCCACAGGGATCGAGACGCGGGAACGGGCCAAAGTGCTCTCGACCGCTGGTGGTGTGGTGGTGCAGATTGGCAGCCGGATCGAGGTCTTGCGCGACGATGGCCTGCCTGTGCGCGTCGTGTTCGACCGAGTCCCGCCCAATTTGCGTGCGCGGCCTACGCTGTCCGTCAATGTGCAAAGCCAACGTTCCGGAACGCGGCCGGCCTCGATCCGCTATCTAACGCCAGGCCTCGGCTGGAATGCTGACTATGTCGCGCTTTACGACGAAGGCAACTCGACCATCGACATGCAGGGCTGGGTCACATTGACCAACAACACTGGCACCACATTCCACAACGCGAACACTCTGTTGGTTGCCGGCAGCCCGGGCACGAACAACAATCGCCGGTTCAACAACCGAAGAAACACCAATCGCAACATCCGCCCGGGGACGGAAAGCGCCAATCGCGAGCAATTGGGTGATTTCTATCTCTACCCGATTGAAGGGCGCACCACGATTGCCAACGCACAGACCAAGCAAGTCAGTTTTCTGGATGTGCAGGGCGTTGCCGCGCGCAAAATCTACGGCCGAACAGTCGGGTGGATGCAAAGCGACTCGCAGCCACAAAACGTTTCCAGCCAAATCGCCTTCTCATCTTCGGCTGATGGAGGTCTGGGTGATGCATTGCCCGCTGGCACCGTCCGCTTTTACCAGCGCGACAAACAAGGCAATCCGCAATTCATCGGCGAGAATGGCATCGGCCACACCCCGATGGGCAGCGAGCTGACTCTGCGCACAGGCGATGCGTTTGATATCTTTGTGCAAGCCGAGGTTGAGAAGCGCGAGACGATCACCTCTTCCGAATGGGAGCGGACCGCCCGCTATCGGATTATCAAAGACGACGGTTCCACTGCGACTATCGAGCAAGAGCGGCCAAAGAAGTTTTACCAGACCACGATGCGCTACAAACTGACCAATGCGAAAAGCGTGCCGGTTGATGTGGAGCTGCTGCAGTCGGGCTTGAGCAGGGGCTGGTGGAGCAACGATTATCGCATCGTCAGCGAGGATGTGGTGGGCGAGCAGATCAACGCCAATTCCCGCAAATATGTGATCAGCGTGCCGGCCAATGGCGAGCGGACCGTGCGGGTGACTTTCGCAACGCGCTATTGAGGAGCGCCGGAATGCGCATCCTCCTTCAGAAAGCTGCGATCTTGTTCGCTCTGCTCATATCGGCCACCGCCGCACATGCACAGAATGACAGCGGGGACGAATCCCGCGCAATCGTGATGGCCAGCGAGCCGAGCGACTTGTCTGTGACGCTGTACCGCGATCCACGCAGACGCATGGGGCAAGTGATGAACCGCCGCAATCCGCGCGGTTTCGCGATGATCAGTGAGAAACGCACTGTCATTCTGCCTGCGGGGCGATCTACAATTCGCTTTGATGGTGTGGCGGAAGGTATGGTGGCGGTGACGGCGATCGTTACGGGCCTGCCCAGCGGCACGATCGAGAAGAACCGCAACGCCGATATTCTCTCGCCCGCTGCTCTGGTGAACGGGATGCTCGGCAACCGCGTCACCATCACGCGCACCAATCCGGCAACGGGCGTTGCGCAAAGCGAGGACGCGATTGTCCGCACCCGGGCCGATGGCGGCCTGGTGCTGCAAACAGGTGACCAATATGAGGCCGTACGCTGCGCCGGTCTGCCAGAGAAGCTGACTTTCGATGCAGTGCCTGACGGGCTGTCTGCCAATCCGGTTTTCACGATTGATACACGCGATGAAAGCGGCGGCACGTATGAAGTGACGCTCACCTATCTGGCGTGGGGCTTTGATTGGACGGCGCACTACGTCGCAACGATTGAAGATATTGACCGCAAGGGCAAAGCGAAAATGCGCTGGCTCTCATGGCTCACTCTGCTCAATGATAACGGGCAGAGCTTCCCCAATGCGCAATTGCTGGCGGTGGCGGGCGAGCTCAATGTGGTGAGCAATTTCCGAGGCCTGGCCAATCCTCCGCGCGGGGAGCCATTGCGGTTGCGGTGTTATCCGATTGGCAGCACAAAGCTTGGTACGCCGATCAACCTTCGTCCTCCACCACCGCCACCACCACCGGCGCCCCCTGGCTATGCCGAAGGCGACGCCATCGTCGTAACCGCTCAAAAGCGATCGCAATCATTGCAAGACATGCCGATTGCTGTGTCTGCGATTGGCATGGAGGCGTTGGAAGAGCAGCTCGGTGACCTCAAACTTTACCGCGTGCCGGAGCGCGTCTCTGTTAACGCAAAGGGATTGAAGCAGGTTGCCTTCCTCAACAAGGATGAGGTCGAAGGAGAGGTTCTGTATGAACTCGCCTGTTATGAAGGTTCAGAGCTATATAGATATGACGACGGTTATGATTACGAGGAATTTGACGCTGCTGACATGCTGTTGACGACAGTCAATGACGAGGATCATGGGCTGGGCGTTGCGCTGCCAACCGGAGGCTTCACAATCTTTGAACCGTCATCGATGGGCGACCTTCAGATCGGAGAGGATTCGATCAGAGACTATGCCGTCGGACAGGATGTGGAAATTCCCATGGGCGAAAGCACAATGGTCTTTGGCCTGTGCGCGCGCAAAGAGGACACGCCCGAAGCCGATGAGATCGGGAAGGGCAAGTGGATGCAAATGGAGGCGGTGGTAACCAATTCAGGATCGCGGCGAGCGGCGATACGGATTGAATTGGGTTATGCGGCGGAATGGGAAGTGAAGAAGACCCGCGGTTTGGGCTTAAAAGACGGTAAGCGGGTTATCACAACCAGTGTCAAACCGGGCGAGGAAAAACTGATAAAGTTTCGCATGCGTTCCGTCGAAGCGCAGTCGGAAGACTCCTAACCATCTGAATTTAAACGGCTAATATCCTTGTAGGAAAATTTATGTTCCACTCTTGTTCTTTTGGAACAAAGTTGGTACATAATGTCCATCAGATCAATCGGGGCAAACATCTGGACGCCCCTTTGCAACCGATGGAGAGCATGCAATGGCTGCTGGACTTAAGCTTGTAGAGAAGGAATCCAACGTGGACCGTCAAAAGGCGCTCGACGCAGCTCTTGCGCAAATCGATCGTGCATTCGGCAAGGGCTCAGCGATGAAGCTGGGCTCGAAAGAGGCAATGCAGGTGGAGGCTATTTCCACTGGCAGTCTCGGCCTGGATATCGCGCTTGGAATAGGTGGCTTGCCCAAAGGGCGAGTGATCGAGATTTTCGGCCCGGAGAGTTCGGGTAAGACGACGCTTGCGCTTCATGCGATTGCGGAGGCCCAGAAGACGGGCGGTACAGCGGCGTTTGTTGATGCAGAGCATGCACTCGACCCTGTCTACGCTAAGGCGTTGGGTGTCGACATTGACGAACTGATCGTTTCGCAGCCTGACACAGGTGAGCAAGCGCTGGAGATCGTCGATACGCTTGTGCGTTCCAACGCGATTGATATTCTGGTTGTCGATTCTGTGGCTGCGCTGGTTCCGCGGGCAGAGATTGAGGGCGAAATGGGCGACAGCCATGTCGGCTTGCAGGCTCGCCTGATGTCGCAAAGCTTGCGCAAATTGACTGGCTCGATTTCTCGTTCGCAATGCATGGTTGTGTTTATCAACCAACTGCGGATGAAGATCGGTGTGATGTACGGCAATCCCGAAGTCACCACAGGCGGTAACGCGCTGAAATTCTATGCCTCTGTCCGTCTCGACATTCGCCGCACCGGTCAGATCAAAGATCGCGACGAGGTTGTAGGCAACTCGACCCGTGTGAAAGTGGTCAAGAACAAGGTGGCTCCACCGTTCAAACAGGTCGAATTCGATATCATGTATGGCGAAGGGGTGTCCAAGATCGGAGAGATCCTCGACCTCGGCGTCAAGGCTGGCCTGGTCGAGAAGGCTGGTAGCTGGTTCAGCTATGACAGTATTCGGATTGGTCAGGGGCGTGAGAACGCGAAGACTTATCTGAAGGAAAACCCAGAAGTTTGCGACAAGTTGGAAGCTGCGATTCGCGGCCGGACTGACGAGGTCGCCGAGGAAATGATGACGGGCCCGGACGCGACGACCGACTGACGTTTTCTCAAGAAGCGCTCAGCCCCCGCGAGGCGCTTGAAAAAATGGACCGGCATGTTGGCGCAGTTTTTCTGCGACGACGTGCCGGTTTTTTCATGTCTCTTTGCGATTGAACCGCTCACGTTCTGTGTAAAGCAAACCATCATCGGCCGATGGCGTCTCGTCACTTTCCATGGACCGGTAGCTGCGCTAACCGTCATAGCAGTTTTGAGACAGGAAGATCGATGACACAAGGCGCGGAATGGCAAGGACGAGTCGGACAAAGCTGGGCCGAGGAGTGGCGCAGGACCGATCGCAGCTTCACCCAATTGACCGAGCGATTGCTCCAAGAACAACGCGGGCAACGGTTCAGTGAAGTGGTCGATATTGGATGCGGTGCCGGTGAGATTTCCCTCGCGATTGCACGCAATCACCCCAATGCACGTGTCACCGGGATCGACATCTCTCAAGACTTGATATCCGCGGCCCGCCAACGCGGAGAGCATATGGCAAACGCGGAGTTCTTGCTTGCCGACGCAGCGGTCTGGCGTCCGGATAGCGGCAGGCGCCCGCAATTTATGGTCTCGCGTCATGGCGTGATGTTTTTTGATGAGTCGGTAGAGGCCTTTGCCAATTTGAAAGCGGCTGCTGCGCCCGATGCCAAACTGGCCTTCTCTTGTTTCCAGAAAGCGGCTGACAATGTTTGGGCAACCGAATTGAGAGGTGCGCTGCAGTCAGATGCTCCTGCCTCTGGTGATACCGGGCCGGGGCCCTTCGCATTTGGCGATCGTGCGCG
>CAKZSF010000157.1 GCA_937920575.1 uncultured Sphingomonadaceae bacterium
GCCCCCTCCAGCATCGAATAGCTGGACAAGACTCGCAAGGGGACAAAAGGCGCAAAACTCATGCGCGCAGAATTGCGAATTGTGCCTCGATTCGGAAGGGCGAGAGCGCCCTATTTCTCCACAAGCTTGCCAAGCGGCAAATTAGAGCAGCTTTTCGATGTCCTTTTTGATGCTCTCTGGCTTATCCGTCGGCGCGTAGCGTTTCACGACTTCACCATCGCGGTTGATCAGGAATTTGGTGAAATTCCACTTGATCCGTTTGGAGCCCATCAGGCCGGGTGCTTCGCTCTTCATCCAGTCATAAATTGGAGCCGTGTTGTCGCCATTCACATCGACTTTTTCCATCAATGGAAAGGTGACACCGAAATTGATTTTGCAGAATTCCTGAATCTCGTCCGCGCTGCCGGGTTCTTGCGCGCCAAACTGGTTGCAGGGGAAGCCGATGACTTCGAAATCCTTATCTTTCAGATCCTGATAAACTGCCTCCAACCCGTCATATTGCGGCGTGAAACCACATTTGCTGGCGGTGTTGACGACCAACAGGACTTTGCCCTTCTTGTCAGCGAAATTGAGTTCTTCGCCGCGATTGGTTGTGGCGGTAAAATCAGCGATAGTGGTCATTCCAGAATCCCTTCATGCAAACGAACAACGCGGTCCATTTTGGCCGCGAGTCGCTCATTGTGTGTTGCAACCAATGCGGCGCTGCCCTCTTCACGTACGAGCCGCAAGAATTCATCCAGCACGCGCTCCGATGTGCCCTCGTCCAGGTTGCCAGTCGGCTCATCAGCCAGCACCAGCGCCGGCCGATTGGCCAACGCTCGAGCGACAGCAACACGCTGCTGCTCACCACCAGACAGCTGGCTTGGTTTGTGGTCCAACCGTTCTGAAAGCCCCAATGCCGTCAGCAGTTCTTGTGCCCGATCCGCCGCATCGCCGCGTGAAACATCGGCCACCAATTGCGGCATCACGACGTTTTCCTCCGCGTTGAAATCAGGCAGCAAGTGATGGAATTGATACACAAAGCCGATGTGGTCGCGTCGCATGGCGGTGCGCTCATCGCTCGCCATCGCGCTGGCATCATGGCCGTTGATGATGATCTTTCCGCCAAATCCGCCCTCGAGCAGCCCTACCGCTTGCAGCAAGGTTGATTTGCCCGAGCCTGACGGGCCGAGCAGAGCGACGATCTCACCTGGATTGATCGTGAGATTGACGCCGCGCAGAACATCAATCCGCACGCCGCCCTGTTCAAAGCTTCGCGTCAGCTGATCAAGTTGCACAACCGGATTACTCATAGCGAAGCACCTGCACCGGATCCGTACTCGCCGCCTTGTATGCCGGATAGAGCGTCGCGAGGAAGCTGAACACCAGCGCCATAATGCAAATCACCGCGACCTCCACAGGATCAGTGCGCGAGGGGAGCTCAGTCAGGAACCGAATGGTCGGGTCCCACAGTTCGATGCCGGTGACAAACTCGATAGCGCGGACAATCGACTGGCGGAAATAGAGGAAGATGAATCCAAGTATCATGCCTGCAAAGGTTCCAAGCGCACCGATCACAAAGCCGGTTGTGACGAATATCTTCATCAGGCTTCGCCGTGTTGCCCCCATTGTGCGCATGATCGCGATGTCGCGCGTCTTGCCGCGCACCAGCATGATCAGGCTCGAAAGGATATTAAAAACCGCCACCAACACAATGATCGACAGCACAATAAACATCGCCACGCGCTCCACCGCGAGCGCCTCGAACAGGCTGGCGTTGATCGTTTTCCAATCCGAGATAATCGCGCGATCGGCCAGCTGCTCCTCCAGCGGCGCGAGAATTTCACCCACCGAGTCCGGGTCTTCAGTGGTTACCTCAATCATCCCAACCGTGTCACCGATCAGCAGCAAAGTTTGCGCGTCTTGCATCGGCATCACGACGAACGCCTTGTCGTAATCGTAAATGCCCACTTCAAAAATCGCAGCGACCTCGTATCCGATCTGTCGCGGGACGGTGCCAAACGGCGTTGAGCGCCCTTGCGGATTGATGATCGTGATTGTTTCGCCCACGCGGATGCCGATATTTTCGGCCAGTCGCGCGCCAATCGCCACACGGCTGCTGCCCGGCTCGAGCGCGGCCATATTGCCCATGACGACTTTCTCGCTCAGCTCGGCGATGTCTTCGCTGGTGTTTCCGCGGGCCAGAATGGCCTCGACCCGGCCATTATAGGTGCCCAAAAGAGGCTGTTCGATCAGTGGCGACGCTTCGATCACACCGTCCGTTTCGCGGACTTTCGCGAGAGTGTTTTCCCAGTCATCCAGCTCACCGCCATAGGCCTGAATGATCGCATGGCCGTTAAGCCCGACAATCTTGTCCATCAGCTCCGCGCGGAAGCCGTTCATAACACTCATAACGATGACGAGCGCAGCGACGCCCAACATCACCGCAGTGAGGCTGATACCCGCCACAAGCGCGATAAAACGCTCACCCCGACCCGGGATCATATAGCGCTTTGCGATAGTCCATTCGAAGGGTGAGAGGATCAAGAGCGTACCCGATTTGCCATTGTTGATCGCATGGACGGTGGCTTAAGCGGCGGCAAGCTGACTGGCAACTGAATTGACGTGATTATCCGCGCTCATGCTACCCTCCGCGCAACAGCTGCACTCCCCAGTCGCGCTCAAACAGATAGAGAAGGATCCGCGCCGCTTGTCCGCGTTCGCTATCAAGGCCACCGTCGCGCTCGACCAACAGCCGCGCATCGTCATGCGCCACGGGAAGCAATCGTGTGATCTGCTCCAGCGTCGCAACATTGAACGGCGTGTCGCCCGATTGGCGCGTGCCGAGCAATTCACCGCCGCCGCGCAGCCGCAAATCCTCTTCGGCCA
>CAKZSF010000158.1 GCA_937920575.1 uncultured Sphingomonadaceae bacterium
GTCGCCGAAACGCTCTTTCAGGCTCGCATAGCGCGCCTCGGCTGCGGCGATGTCATCCGTTTCGCTCTCGCGCACCATCGAGCAAACCCAATAGGCTTGCTGGCCCGCATCCGTGTGCCGCGCAACGCCCGCGACCACATCAGCCAGCCGTTCCTGAGAGACGACCCGCGTATCAATCGCTTGCCTTCCGGGCGGCAACTCATCCAGCCGCGAGACATCCATTTCGCCATATTGTGCAAGGGTCAGCGTGCGCGGAATCGGTGTTGCCGTCATCGCAAGCGTATGCGGCGTTTTACGCCCCTTCTTAGCCAGCATCAGGCGTTGCCCAACGCCAAAGCGGTGCTGCTCATCAATCACCACAAGGCCGAGATCCTTGTACTGCACCGCGTCCTGAAAAATCGCGTGTGTGCCGATGATCAGATCGATGCTGCCATCCATCAACCCCATCAAGATGCTTTCGCGCGATTTGCCCTTGTCGCGACCAGTGAACAGCGCGACTTCGACACCCGTGGGTGCGGCCATTGCGCGGATCGTTTCGAAATGCTGGCGAGCGAGAATTTCCGTAGGGGCCAGCAATGCCGCCTGCTTGCCCGCCTCTGCCGCGATCAGCATTGCTTCCAGCGCGACAATGGTTTTGCCCGAACCCACATCACCTTGCAGCAGCCGCAGCATGGGCGATTCTTGCGCGACGTCACCCTCAATCTCACTGATCGAGCGTTTCTGCGCGCCGGTAAGTTCGAATGGCAGCTCCAGCTTCTCGCGCAATCTGCCGTTGCCGATAAGTGGTTGCCCCTTGGACGAGCGATTGGCCGCACGCACCAGCATCAGCGCGAGCGAGTTTGCGAGCAACTCATCATAAGCCAGCCTGTCGCGTGCCGCCTCGTTCTCCTCTCGATGCGCTAGAACGAGCGCGTCTTGCCAGACCGGCCAGCGCTCTTTCTCGAACACGCCCGGCTCAATCCACTCCGGCAGATCGGGCAGCGACTTCAGAGACTTCTGTACAATTCCGGCGATGCGCGGCTGCGTTAGGCCTTCGGATAGGCGATAGACGGGCTCACAAAGCTTTCCCGACAGGGCACCACTTTCCTCGGCAACATGATCGGGATGCACGATCTGTAACATATCGCCATACCGGTCGAGCCTGCCCGCGACCCAGCGCTGCTCACCCACGGGGAGTTGCTTCTTCGCGGTGTAAGATGCGCGGCCAAAGAAGGTCAGCGCGCATATATTGCCGAGCGCATCCTGCGCAAACACACGATATGGCCCTCGCTGATTGCGGGCGCTTCGATGCTCAGTTGGGGTCAGCGCGATCACGACATTCTCGCCTTCCGCGCCCTCATCCAAATTGGCAATTGAGCGGCGCGACACGAACCGTTCGGGCAAGTGATACGCCGCATCGCGCAACCGCATCAGCCGCAGCTTCTCCAACGGCTTGCGAATCTTTGGCCCAACGCCCTCCAGCGTATCCATCTCGGCAAAGATCGGGTTGAGAATTTCCGGACGCATGATGCGTTTATAGCCGCTTGCGCCGCGAAGGCGACTCCCCTAACCGCCCCTCATGCCCGATTTTGAGACCCGCCTATCCCGCGCCAAGTTCCGTGCCTGGCACCGTGGCACACGCGAAGCCGACTTTATGATCGGTGGTTTCTATGATCGCTACCACGCCGCTTGGGACGACAACGCGCTCAATTGGTTTGAGGCGCTGCTCGACGAGGATGATGTGGATGTCATGGCATGGGCGCTCCAGACCGAGACACCGCCGGAAAAATTTGCCGGATCACAGATGGAACTTCTGCAAAAGCTCGACTATGTGAGCCTCTGATACTTCCCAACACCCTCGCTCCAAAAATGGCTCGGGGGCTTTTCTGCGTGCCGCAAAGAGACCATCGATGAGCGACCTTCAGGCCATTTTTAAGGCCACCAAACCGCTGACCCTGTCGTCGCTGCCGCGCGGTGCGCAGCCTCTGGTTCTGGCCGATCTTGCCCGCGCTGCGGGTGGATCACGGATCGTGTTTGTCGCGCCGGATGAAGCCGCGATGCGCGCCGTTGCAGAGGCCGCCACAGTTTTTGCACCCGATCTTGATTTGATCGAATTTCCTGCATGGGACTGTCTGCCGTTTGACCGCGCAAGCCCTGCTTTGTCAGTCAGTTCACAGCGCCTTTCGGCCCTTCACCGGCTGCAACAGGCGAGCGATACGCCGCAATTGCTGATCACAACGGCCAACGCGGTTTTGCAACGCGTGCTCACCCCGTTTCGTATTCGCGAAAGCGTGCGCGCCCTGAAACCGGGCATGGAAATCGAGCATGAGAGCCTCGCCCACCTCCTCCGCAAACAAGGCTACACCCGCAGCGACACAGCGATTGATGCGGGCGAGTTTGCCGTGCGTGGGTCAGTGTTTGACATTATCCCGACCGGGCAAGAGCAAGGGTTGCGGCTCGACTTCTTCGGGGATGAGTTGGAAAGCCTGCGCCTGTTCGATCCCGCAACACAGCGCAGCACGGGCGACATTCCTAAGCACCTACTGCTCCCCGCCAGCGAGGCGCTGATCGATGATGACAGCATCAAGCGTTTCCGCAGCCGCTATCGCGAAATGTTTGGCGCAAACGCCACGCAAGATCCGCTCTATGTTGCGGTTAGCGATGGTCGGCGTCTGGCAGGCATGGAGCATTGGCTACCGCTGTTCGAAGAGCGGCTGGCAACCTTGTTCGATCATCTCGCCGAGGATGACACGATCATCATCGACCAAGGCGCGATTGGCGCCGTGGAAGAGCGCTTTGGCGATATCGCTGACTATCACCAGTCACGTGTCAAAACCGCTGGGATCGAGGCCGGATCATACCGCCCACTCGCTGAAGATGCGCTTTATCTGGCGCAAAACGAGTACGCTGATGCAACGCGCGATTGGCCGGCGCACAAGACCACCCAATTCGCTGAGCCAGAAAGCGATACGGTGGTCAATCTCGGTTTCCGAGCGGGACATGATTTCGCCGCTGAACGTGCCCGCGGCGAAAACGCCTATGAGGCACTGGCAAAGCATTTCAAGACGGCCGCGAAAGACAAACGCTCTGCCATTCTCGCCGCATATTCAGCGGGCAGCCAATCGCGCATGGCCTCGATCCTGGCCGAGAGCAGCGGCGTACTACTGACCGAGGCTCAAGACTGGCAATCAGCGGTGACGCTAGCCACCAAGGGCAAACCCGTTTCAGTAGTCCTGCCGCTTGCCAATGGATTTGCGACCGATGCGCTTGAGCTCATCACTGAGCAGGATTTGCTGGGCGACCGCCTCGTCCGGCGCAAGAAGCGCAAGAAAGACGCCGATGCGTTTCT